>NZ_JBNDHS010000023.1:0-71186 GCF_056755095.1 Rhizobium sp. SVR5-9E
CACCTGCACAGCGGCGACCTCAAGACGATCGCGACGCTGCAGTATGTGGGCGCGCTCATCGTGACTGTCCCTCTGGCGCTCGCGTTCGAGCGGCTGCATTTCGACGGTACGGCGCAAGCGTTTGCGGCGCTGGCCTGGTCGGTCTTCGGCCTGTCGATGGGCGGGGTCGGGTTGCTTCTCTACCTGATCCGCAGGGGGCAGGTCTCCCGCGCCGCGTCGCTGATCTACCTGATGCCGCCGACGGTCGCCATCGAGGCATTCATAGCCTTCGGCGAGCCGCTGACCTTGCCGTTGATCAGCGGAACGATCGTCGTCGTCACCGGCGTCTATCTGACCAACCGGAAGAGCGCCGTCCGGGTGGCTGAAGCCTAGGCCCTAACCCTAGTCGCGTACTCATAAATCGACGGAGCCGGACGAGGCGCGTTGGGTATCAAATGCCATCGACCGCGGAGCCCTAGGGCAACTGTGCGCCATAAGCGGCCGCTGGAAGAGTTGGCACGGCCCTTAATGCGCGACGCGTCTCCATGCGGTGTGGAGCGGAATGGCTGCATACGCCTACGGTTTCATCGTCGCTCATGATAAGCTTCTTTGTCTGTTTGCTGTCGATGAGCCTGCACGGCGGCTCAGGCAGGCGCTGCTCGGACATCGCGCTTGTCCTGGCAGTAGACGGCTCCGATAGCATCGATGATGACGAGTATGCGTTTTAGAGCACGCGCGGAATAGCGGTTTCGACAGTCCTAGCAGCCGAAGTAAGTCCAAGGCATCAAACAACTGGGCCAAGTGATCTTTTGCTCGGGAGTTTTCGACCTCTAAATGCATTCATGCAAACCCACATCCGCATTCAACAAGCAGAGGGATTACGACAATGAATTCAGCTTTGTTAACGCTCTTTGTGTCAGCAACAGTCAGCCTCCTTGGCACTTTGGCGGTGGCCGCTGACAACGCTGCAACCGTCACACCACTCATAAAAAAGGACCTCCCAAATTATCCTGGCAAGGAGGGGCTGATGATATCGGTCGAGTATGGGCCGGGAGGTTCCGATCCTATTCACAAACATGACGCAAATGCATTCGTCTATGTTCTGGAGGGCTCGATCGTGATGCAGGTCAAGGGAGAAAAAGAAGTCACCTTGTCGCCGGGAGAGACCTTCTACGAAGGTCCTTCCGACATACACTTGGTCAGCCGCAATGCGAGCACGACTGAACCGGCGAAGTTTATCGTCGTGCTGCTTAAGAACAAGGATGCTCCGGTTCTCATGCCGGTAGAGTGACATTCGGTGCGGTGGCGACGAACCAGTGCACCCTATACTGATAACTCGTTGGCATGATCGTCGCTTTCGTATCTAGCGTGCCGGTCGGACGCCACCTCCCGCAAAAGGACGTTATCATGCGCAAGAATCATGGAAGGGGTCTCTTGTCCTCCGGGCGCAAGTACTAATCGCCGACGAACGTGACCGTCTCGTCGAGCGGGACGCGGCCTGTCCGGGGGTAACTTACGGTGGGGTCCTCGTACCCGATCGACATGCCGCAGAAGAGGATGAGCCCGTCCGGGGGTGACAGGACCTCCGCGACCGTCTCGCGAACCTGCGACCACGCCATCTGCGGGCAACTGTGCAACCCCTCGGCGCGGAGCAGCAGCATGATGGTCTGCAGATACATGCCGACGTCGGCCCATTGGGGCCGGCCCAGGTCGCGGTCGATGTAGCAGAACAGGGCCGCTGGCGCGCCGAAACAGTTCCAGTTGGCGATGGCTGCCCGCTGGCGCGCCTCCCAGTCCTCGCGCGCAATGCCGAGAGCGCTGTAGCGCTCCTTGCCGAAGGCGGATCGGCGCTCCGCGTACGGGGACTTCAGCACGGACGGGTACATCTCGTACTGCCGCTCGTCCCAGGGGTCGCCGTGGGCCACGCGCTCGACGGCGCATGTCTTGAGCTCGGCCAGCGGCGTGCCGGTCAGTACGTAGGTGTTCCACGGCTGGATGTTCGATCCGGACGGCGCCCAAGCTGCGGCGGTCAGCACGCGCTCAAGCACCTCCCTCGGCACGGGCTCGTCTTTGAATCCGCGCACCGACCGTCGGCTTGTGACTGCCTCATATACATCCATGATGATCACCTCCCTACCGCCGGCTATCCGTTTCGTTCAAACGCATGCGGTCGTCCAGTTCGGCCCTGACCCGACAGGCGGTCAGTACTCCCAGGGGCCTGGTACCCAACGAAAGACGTCGCCGGCGACCGCCACATGGCAGACGGACGGGAATGACAGGTGCGTCGCCACCAGCGACTCGCGGTTTGCCGCCAACTCCCGCAGAAGACGGACCCGGACGCGGGCCGCCTCCTCGGGATCGTGTTCGAAACCGTTGTACCAGTCGGGGTGCTCGAACCCGACCTGGAACACGGCATCTCCGGCGAACGTCAGCCGGTCGCCGCTGGACGCCAGGCGCACCACGCTGTGCCCGGGGGTGTGGCCGCCGGTGCGTTGGACGAGCACCCCCGGCGCCACCTCGTGCTCGTTTTCGAACGTCCGCAACAGGCTGTGGTACTCTTCCAAGAATCGCTTTCCCGTCCGCCGAAGCGCGTCCGGGAACCCCGGCGGCATGGAGACGCGGGAGAAATCGGGCGACTCCCAGAACTCGGCCTCGGCGGTCGCCACGTGGACCCGCAGGTCAGGACGCAGCCGCTCTTTCACCCCATCGGCGAGCAGCCCGCCAATGTGGTCCATGTGCAGGTGGGTGAGCACCACGTCGGTCACGGATGCGAGATCGATGCCCGCCGCCTCCAGTCGCTGGGCCCACTGCCCGGCCCGCGGCAAATCCGGGAACTCGCCCCCGATCCCAGCGTCGATGAGTATGGTCCGGCCGCCGCTGCGCACAACGACCGCGTTCAGCGCCCACTCGAGCACGTCCGGCGGCAGGAACATGTCCTCCAGCCAGGCCGCCCGGACAGCCGGGTCGACGTTGTGGCCCAACATCGCGCCTGGCAGCGATAGTACCCCATCGCTGACCACCATGACGTCAATCGTGCCGACCTTCAGCGCATAGCGCGACGGAACCAACTCGTGCTCCGGTCTACCGTGGATGTACCTCGCGTTCACCTTGTCGGCGCAGTGTTTGACCGGGGGGTGTGGGGTGTTGTCCAAGCTCATGTTTGCCTCCTGTCGACCGCTTTGGTCTCGAAGCCGCCGGCTCCCGCGGGATGGCACGCGCCGCCGAACTCGGAATTGGCTTGCGCCTTGCGCAACCGATCACGGCAGACCGCCGGGCGGTTAATATAGCGGGCTTGTGCTAGGCCGTATAATCACAAATGTCGTTGGCAATTGATAGCGCGACTGATCCAAGGGTGCTTGACGAGGAGATCTTTGATGAGGCGACGCCGTTACGAACTGACCGACCGGGAATGGTCGATCATTGCTCCGCTGCCGCCCAGCAAGCCTCGCGGCGTGCCGCGTGTCGATGACCCTCGGGTTTTGAACGGCATCCTGTGGCATCGCCACGCGCTACTACAAGGACCCGGCGAACTACCTCGCCGCCGTAGTCGCAGGCCGCATCCAGGCGTAATGAGGCTACGGCCTAGTCAGGCTGCCGGGTCGGCATGGGTCAGTTGGTGAATCTTTCTCACATGCGTGACAGCCGCGGCACCGCCCGCTGTCTTGGTGAACAGATCCAGTTTCTCTTCCTCGCCGTCATCGACCGGGGTCAATGCCTGATCCATGTAGCTCTTTGAGGCCGGATCCCTTTTGATGAAGAAGGCGGCGGCGCTCATGCGCAGGATAACGCCGGCCAGCTTAACGTGCTTGGCCACGGTTTCCCACACGAAATGCGGCCAGAAGACGAGAGGGTGCGGCCGTGGCAAGCCTGGACGCCGCTCCGAGGGATGCTTCAGCCGCAGCAGGCCGCTTTGCAGGGGGTGCACTTTCTCCAGCGGCACAGTCGTTGCAAAGGACACCAGAACCTTGACAAGGCTTGCAAGCGGAACGCCCGTTGCAACGGCGCGGCGGAGCAGCGTCTTCACATGTTCCGGCGAGTAATAGAGCGACCAGGCCTCGAGATAGATGCTTTCCCATTCCTGTCTGCTCATCTTTTCGTGGGCAGTGCAGACGTGCTCGACGTCATAGGTGTTCAGGTCGGCGTCCATTTCGACGCCCTTGCGCCAAAGCGTCTGGTGGTCCTCCGAGCCGGGCAGCGGCGTCAGGACGAAGAACTCGATGACATCCAGCGGCAGTTCGTGCTGAATGATCTGAATGTCGCGGCGAATGGTTTCCGGCGTGTCAGAAGGGAAGCCGAGGATATAGCCGGCCAGCGTCATGATGCCCTGCGCCTTCCAGGCCAACAGCATCTTTCGGTATTCGGTGATCTTGTTCTGGTTCTTCTTGGCGGCCGTCAGGTTGTCCGGATTGACGTTTTCCAGACCGATGAAGACACGCGTGACGCCAGCGCGCTTCGCCTTCTCGATGAAATTCGGGATCTTGTGGCAGAGCGTATCAACCTGGATCATCAGGCCAAGCGGGATGCCGTCTCTTTCCTTAAGCTCGATCAGCCTGTCGAAGATGGCTTCCCAGTCCTTGTTGCGGGCGAAATTGTCGTCGGTGATGAAGAATTTGTGGATGCCCTGCGCCCAGTTCATGCGCACCAGCTTCTCGATGTCGTCGGCCGACCGGAAGCGCGATTTGCGGCCCTGCACATTGATGATGGTGCAGAATGAGCACTGGTAGGGGCAGCCGCGGCCTGCGTCGAAACTGCTGCTGAGACCGAGGGTGTGTTCGATATTTTTCTTCGGCAGGAAGGGCACCGGCGTACCGCCGATTCCCGGAAGGTCATTCATGAAATTGTAGACCGGCTCAAGTTCGCCATAGGCCGCGTCATGCAAAACCTTGTCGAGCCTCCCTTCGGCCTCACCGGCGAACATCGAAATGCCCATCTCGCGGCAGGCGTCAAGCTCGACCGCCTTGCCATCAAGCATGGAAAGGCAGCCGGAGACGTGAAAGCCGCCCATCGAAACAGGAATGCCTGCCGCGCGAAACGGGCGGGCGATGTCGAGGGCTCGCGGATACTGGTTCGACTGAACGCCGACCAGTGCGACCATGCCGAAATTGCCGTGCTTCTTCAGCAACGCAAGCAGCTCGGGAATATTCACGCGGGTATTGGTTTCGTCGATCACCTTGATGTCGATGGCGACGTCCGGGCCGAGCACTTCGCGTTCCGCGCAGTCTGCGGCAATACCAAAAAGAGCCGCCAGCGAGTTCGAGGGAATCATCGCCCGCCACCAGCGGATCACGTAGCCGTCGTCGTCATAGTGCGACGGCTTGAGGAGAATGAGCTGAAAACGGCGGCCGCTGGTCGCTACAGGTGATCGCAAAGTCTGAGTCTCTCTCTCTGAAATCGAAGGCACTAAATGAGAACCATCGCCTTGCCGGCGCGGGCATGCAAGCGGACTGTTATGATCGGCAGGGTAGTCCGGCAAAAAGCAATGCTGATCACGATACTATTAAATATGTCACCGGCGCGTTCTCTTACAAGGAGATCCGCCGGTGAAAGCCATACAAACAGACGTAAAGCAAAAAAAGGCCGGAAGATACCGGCCTCTTTCTGAATTCTCTATTCAAGCCCGTTCGCGGCGCTGGCCGCCGCCGTTGCGGGGGCCTTTTCGGCGCATGCCGCCGCTGCCGTCCTGGCGCTCGCCGCCGCCATGGGCCTGCGCGCCGCGATCTTCGCCGTGCTTGTGTGCCGGGCGGCCGTGGGCCTGGCGGGCACTGCCGGGATGATGACGATTATTCTCGCCACTGCCGCGGTTCCCGTGAGGATGCGTGCGCTGTGGCTTGTTGGCCGGGCGGAAATCCGAGGTCGTGGCCAGATCGTTGTCCGGACCGACGGCAGGCGTGGGCTCGCCACGGCGCTGGCCGCGGAAGTCCTCATTGCGGGCGGTCTGGCGCTCCGGACGGGGGCGACGCTCGCGACGTTCCTCGTTGTTGGCGCGCACTTCGCCGCCTTCGCCTTCGCGGCGCGGACGACGTTCCGGACGGCCGCCGGAGCGGTTCTGTTCACCACGGCCTTCGCCGCCACGACCCTCACCACCACGACCCTGGCCGCGGTTGCCGCCATTGCCGTTGCCATTGCCGCGGCGAGGCGCCGCGTTCATGTTGGCCGGTGCTTCACCGCTGGCAACGGTGATGTTGATGCTCATCAGGCGCTCGATGTCGCGCAGCAAACGCGACTCGTCGGGCGCGCAGAAGGCGATCGCGATGCCGTCGCGGCCGGCACGGGCCGTACGGCCGATGCGGTGGACATAGGCTTCGGCAACTTCAGGCAGGTCGTAGTTGTAGACGTGGCTGACAGCCGGGATGTCGATGCCGCGGGCGGCAACGTCGGTGGCGATCAGCGTCTTGATATCGCCGTCACGGAAGGCCTTGAGGGCACGCTCGCGCTGCCCCTGGCTCTTGTTGCCGTGGATGGAGGCAACGGAATAGCCTACGTGCTCGAGGTGCTTCATCAGCTTCTCCGCACCATGCTTGGTGCGCAGGAACACGATGGCGCGGCCATCCGGGTTTTCGGTGAGCGACTTCTTCAGGAGATCCGTCTTGTCGTTCTTGCCGTTGACGAAATGGACGTACTGCTCGACCTTGTCGGCAGCCTTGCCCGGGGGCGTGACTTCGACCGTAACCGGGTTCGTCAGGTACTCGCCGGCGAGATCGGCGATCGACTTCGGCATGGTGGCCGAGAACAGCATGGTCTGGCGCTTCTTCGGCACCATCTTGGCGATCTTGCGCAGGTCGTGCACGAAGCCGAGATCGAGCATCTGGTCGGCTTCGTCGAGAACGAGGTAGCGCACGGCAGTCAGGCCGATGGCACGACGGTTGACGAGATCGAGCAGGCGACCGGGCGTCGCAACGAGGATGTCGGTGCCCTTTTCAAGCTGCAGCTGCTGCTTGTTGATCGACACGCCGCCGACGACAACGTTGATGCGCAGGTGCGACTTGCGCAGGAAGTTCTTCAGGTTCGTGGCGATCTGGTTCACCAGTTCGCGGGTCGGGGCGAGGATCAGCGTGCGCGTGGTGCGATTGTCCGGACGCCGTTCTTCAGGGATGAGCTTTTCGATGAGCGGCAGGCCGAAGGCGGCCGTCTTGCCGGTGCCGGTCTGGGCGAGGCCGATCAGGTCACGGCCTTCGAGGAGAAGCGGGATCGCCTTTTCTTGGATGGGAGTCGGCGTTTCGATGCCGAGCTGGAAAAGTGTGGCGACGATCGGCTTGGAAACACCAAGCGATTCAAAATTGGTCAAGTCATAACCTTTTTAGGGCGCGCCAAAACAATATCGCCGGATCGCAGAGTGCGGCCCGGTGTCATTCTGGCGTCAAGCACCCCGCGTGAAGTGGGAACTTGTCTTGTTGGAAAAAGCTTTCCAGCGCTTCTGCCGCGTCTTGGGATGCGGCCTGTATGAAATGCGCTTTTGTCCTTCTTCCTGCATCCTATTTGCTGGCAGGGGCACGCTCACGCGGCGGCCGGAAGGTGAAAGCTATGCCGCATTTGGGCTAGTTTGCGTTGAAAGTCAAGCCGACACGCGAGAGAAAGGTGTAGCGGGCGCCGCCTCAATGAGCAGCGGCGCGACGCAGATAGGCTCCTCAGTAGCGAGGGCAGACCCGAACGTTGACCCACACGTCCGACCGATGATCGTAGCGGCGCTCCACACCGCAATAGCCGTAATTGCGGTAATAGCCCCCATAAGGTCGATAGTAGGAGCGATAGTAAGGACGATGATAAGGCCGGTAGTAATAGGGCCGATAATAGGAGTTGTAGTAGGGCCGGTAGTATGGCCGATTGTACGCATACGGCCGGTAATAATAAGGACGGTAGTAGCCTCCATAGCCGCCGTAAACTCCGTAACCGCCATAGCCGCCGTAAACTGGGTAGCCGCCGTAGGCTGGATAATATCCGGGGCGCACCGCCGTCGAGAGCAGGATGCCGCCAACGGCGCCGGCGGCGACACCGCCCCAGAAGTCATCCGAGACGGCGTGTGCAGGCGTTGCTGTTGTGAGTGAGCTGGCAGTCAGGGTCAATGCAATCAGGCCCGTCGCCATTTTATGAAGAACGGACATGGTCGTTTCCTTTCATCGACGACGCTTGTTCTTTGAGCGACGGTAGAATCCGCTTCAATCACGGCAAGTTGATGGAAAAAAGCGGTGCCGCAAATCAAATCTTCTCGACTATACTTGCGTTTCGTTTTCGGCGGTATCGCCGTCGCGAAACGCCCCAAGAGCGAATGTCTCCGCAGGCCCACCGCTGAGTTTCCGGTGCTTCCGAGCGTTGAAAATCGTGCGGGATCAATGCGATGGCGCCTTGATGCTTCCGTTCAGATTCAACCTTAAGTCGGTCGTCTTGCTCGGCCGTCGGCTTCGACCCTTATGGTTAAAGCATTGTTAAGCGGCCTGGGATTATGGTGTCCTGATGAATTTTCAGTCTTTTGCGGGAGTGCGTGCTTTTTGATGTCTGCGGGAAACCTTCTGGAGCTGGCATGCAGCCGGATCGCAGATCTGGAAATCCCGGCCTATGTCAAGAACAGCGAACTTCGGTACGTTGCCGTCAACGAAGCCTACGCGCGTTTCTTCGGCGGGGAGATTTCGGATTTCATCGGCCACCGCACACGCGAAATTCTCGACCGTCCTGAAGAAGAGGAGCGTGAAGACAAGGAGCGCCGCGCACTCGTCTTCGGAACCGAAGAAAACGCCATCTGTTTCGATGCTGCGGAAACTGTGCATGCGCGCATCCAGATCGAAAGCTTCATGCCGTCGGAAGAAAGGGCTTATGTGCTCGGTATCTTCGCGGACAACGGCCGCCGGTTGGAGCAGCGCGAGGACGAGCTTCAGCCTCTGCTCGATCGCGCCAAGTCCGAATTCCTTGCCCATATGAGCCACGAACTCCGCGGGCCCGCGAACGAGGTGCTCGGCATGGCCGGGCTTTTGGCAAAGACCGATCTCGAGCCGCAGCAGAGAGCCTTTGTCGATAGCATCGTCAAATCCGGCAACGCGCTTTTGAAGACCATCAATGACATTCCCGATGTTTCGAAGATGGACGCCGATCCCGAGCCGCTACCCATCGATGTGCGGGGGGCGCGTGTACTCGTGATCGACGGCAACGAGGTGAATCACCAGATACTCCGCGAGCAGTTGGCGTTCTGGGGGTTCGACGGGGCGGCGGCCGAAGATGGCAGAACCGGAGTTGCGATCCTCGAAGCGGCGGGCGACATGGGTGTCAATGTCGATGCCGTCATACTCGACCATCACATGCCGAACGGCGCGGAGATTGCCCGCATCCTGATGGCCGATGCCCGTTTCGAGAGCTTGCCCATCATCTTTTTGACCTCGATGGACAGCTCCGGCACGGAGAACGAATTCGCGGGCCTCAACGGCCATGCGCATCATATGAAACCGGTGCCGGCCAATATTCTTCGCAGTACGATCATCGAGGTCGTGCGCGCAAGCCGCGTGAAGCGAGGACCGGCCGCTGACATCGTCGGCAAGCCGGCGTACCTCGATTCGAGTGCTCAGGAACCAGAGTTCATCGATGTACTCGTCGCCGAGGACAACGAGGTGAACCAGATCGTCTTCACGCAGATACTGCAGGGCACCGGCCTCAGCTTCATGGTGGTCAATAGCGGTCAGGAAGCGGTCAATGCATGGCAGACGCATTTGCCGCGCATCATTATGATGGACCTGACGATGCCGGTCATGAGCGCCTACGATGCGACGCGCGCGATCCGCGAGCGTGAGCGCGGGCAGGGGCACCGCGTACCGATCATCGGGGTAACGGCCCACGCGCTGGAAGCCGACCGCGAACTCTGCCTTGCCGCCGGGATGGACGACTATATGTCCAAGCCGATTAGTCCCGAACTGCTGGAAGAGAAAATTCAGCTCTGGCTCGGCATGAGCGCTGAGCGTCCCGGCCTTAAGGCTTGATGCCGCAGAGCATCTCCCGCTTGCCGGCATAGCCCTTGCGCCGCTCGACTGCAAAGCCGGCAGCGATCAGATTGCGCCGGACAAAACCTGCCGCGGCATAGGTCGCGAAGCTGCCGCCGGGAACTGTCCTTTCAAAGACGAGACGCATCAGATCCTCAGACCACATGTCGCCGTTTCGCGATGGCGCGAAGCCGTCGAGATACCAGGCGTCGAAGCCGGGTTCGGCCGCCGCAACGCCTTCGAGTGCCGGGCCGCAGACGACGTTCAGCCTCGTCTGGCCGTCCAATGCCAGCGTCACGGTGCCTTGTGGTTCGCCCGGCCACATTTTTGTCAGCGCCTGCCGCTCGGCGTCGATTTCCGGCCAGCGCGACAGCGCGCGATCGATATCCTCAGCGCGCATCGGGTAGAGCTCGAAAGACATGAAGACGAGATGCTGACCGTCTGTGCGGTGTGCTTTCCATTGCCGCCATGTCTCGACGAAGTTCAGCCCGGTCCCGAACCCCAGTTCTCCAATCAGGAATTTGTCTTTTCCGGCCCAGCGTTCCGGCAGGCCGTTGCCTGCCAGAAAGACGTGGCCGCATTCGAGCCGCCCATCCGTCTGGCAATAAAAATGGTCGCCAACGGCAGCCGAATAGGGCATATCGCCGTCGCGCCATTCGAGCGGCAGGCTCGTGCTGCCACTCTGATCGGGATCAATCTCTGTCATGCATAAAGCCGATAGTGCGGCCTTCTCCTCTGGTCAATCGTCTGTCAGCCTGCTGATTGCGGGCGGCGGCATCATGGGGCTGTGGGCGGCGGTTTACGCCGAGCGCCTTGGCATCGATACCCTGCTCGCCGATGCAGGCGAACTGGGGCAGGGTGCCAGCGGCGGGCTGCTCGGCGCCCTGATGCCGCATATGCCGGACAAATGGAATGCCAAGAAACAGTTCCAGTTCGATGCGCTGGTTTCGCTCGAAGCCGAGATCGCCGCGATAGAAGCCGCGACCGGTCTTTCCGCTGGTTATCACCGTTCCGGCCGCGTCATTCCGCTGCCGAAGCCGCATCTGCGCAAGATCGCGCTTCGCCATTCCGCCGACGCCGAAACGCATTGGCATCAAGGCGGTCGCTGCTTCCATTGGCATGTCGGGGATGCTGCGCCAGTCGCTGGCTGGATCGATCCGGCCGCAGGAGAGAGCGGCTTCGTTCACGATACGCTCGCTGCCCGCGTTGCGCCCCGCGCGCTGGTTGCCGCGCTTGCCGCGTTTCTCCGGCAGGCAAAACATATACATATCGTCGAGAACGCGGCCGTCGGAGCCCTCGAACCGGAACGCGGCACTGCCGAGGTCGGCGGAAAGCCGGTACGCTTCGGCCGCTGCATCATCGCGGCGGGGCACCAGTCATTTCCTTTGCTGCAGCAGTTCACGCCGGGCTTGGGCAAGCCGCTCGGCCAGCCGGTCAAGGGGCAGGCGGCGATGCTGAAGGCCGATATCGATCCGGCCTTCCCGACCATCTTCCGCGATGGGCTTTACATCGTGGCGCACGAGGGCGGCCACGCCGCCATCGGCAGCACCAGCGAGAACAATTTCGACGATCCAGTCTCGACCGATGCCCAACTCGACGCGCTGATCGAAGCCGCGCGCGAAATGGCGCCCGTGCTTCGCAACGCCCCGGTGGTCGAGCGTTGGGCCGGTCTTCGCCCCAAGGCGATCGACCGTGATCCCATGGTGGGTCCGCACCCGGCGCATCCGCGGCTCATCGCGCTGACCGGCGGTTTCAAGGTCAGCTTCGGTCTCGCACACCGTCTGGCCGAAGCTGCCGTCCATATCGCTGTCGGCCGGTCTGCCGCCTTTGCACTGCCGGAAAGCTTTGCGCTTTCGAGTCACATGACGGCGAGTTCACGCTAGACGTGAATTAGAAGGTTATCTCTTTCGTTATTCTGTCATGCAAATCACCTATCTGCTTGCGCATTGAAGGCGCGGAATCGCCCGCGACGCCTTCCTGGAACGGAGGAAATTGCATGCGCTACGCCATTTGCTTTACGCCTTCGCCGAGCGATCCGCTCAGCCATGTGGCGGCGAGCTGGCTTGGCAGGAACGTGTTTTCAGGCGAAATGGTCGAGCCTCCGGCAATCCGCGGTATCGGCATCCACGAGATTGCCTTCCACACGGCCGTGCCGCGCCGTTACGGTTTCCATGGCGTGTTGAAGGCTCCATTCCATCTCGCGAGCGATGTCTCGGAAACGCAACTCATGCGCGATCTGATGCGTTTCTCCGGTAGCCTCCACCCTTTCCGGATTCCGTGTATCGAGGTCGCACGCCTCGGCAGCTACTACAGTCTGGTCCCGTCGATCCCCTGTGACCATGTCCAACATCTGGCATCGGCAGTCGTCCAGCATTTCGACCGGTTCCGTGCGCCGCTCTCCGAGGCTGACATCGAGCGGAGCGATCCGGACGGGTTGTCGGCTGCGCAGTTCGCCAACCTGCACCGCTGGGGCAATCCCTATGTGATGGACGAGTTCCGCTTCCATATGCCGGTAACCGGTCCGGTCAATTCAATCGACATGCCGCGCATCGAGCAGGCACTCCGCTCGGTCTTCGAGCCGGTTCTCGCCGAGCCGATCACTGTCTCCAACATCGCGCTGATGATCGAGGAAGGCACCGGCGGGCCGTTCCGCGTTCATTCGCTGCATCCGATGGGTAAGGTAAGCGCGCGCAAGATCGCCTGATCAGATACTGCGCTTGTGCCGTAGCGCCCCAAAGTCGGCTTCGCATTTCCGTCTCGACATTCTATCTCCGGATGCTACCGTCTCGCCTGTCTCTCAAAAGGTGATCTGATGGCATCCGATACCTATCCGCGCAATCTCGTCGGCTACGGTCGCAATATTCCCGATCCGAAATGGCCGGACGGCGCCCACCTGGCCGTGCAGTTCGTCATCAATTACGAGGAAGGCGGCGAGAGCTCGATTCTGGATGGCGATCCGGCCTCCGAGAACCTCTTGTCGGAAATCGTAGGCGCGCAGCCTTGGCCCGGCCAGCGCAACCTCAACATGGAATCGATCTATGAATACGGCTCGCGCGCCGGTTTCTGGCGGCTGTGGCGCATGTTCACCGAACTCAAGGTTCAGGCGACGGTCTACGGCGTGACGCTCGCCATGGCCCGCAACCCGGAAGCCGTCGCAGCAATGAAGGAAGCCGGCTGGGAGATCGCCAGCCACGGCTACCGTTGGCTGGAATACAAGGATTTTCCGGAAGACCTCGAGCGCAAGCACATTCTCGAAGCCGTGCGTCTCCACACCGAGATCACCGGCGAGCGGCCCTACGGCATGTACCAGGGCAAGCCTTCGGACAATACGCTGCGGCTGGTGCAGGAGGAGGGCGGCTTCCTCTATTCATCAGACTCTTATGCCGACGATCTGCCCTATTGGGTGAAGGGTGTGGACGACAAGCCGTTCCTGATCATTCCCTATACGCTGGAAACCAACGATATGCGGTTCGCCACGCCGCAAGGCTTCAACTCCGGCGACCAGTTCTTCGCCTATCTCAAGGATGCCTTCGATACCCTCTATGAAGAGGGCAAAGCCGGCAGCCCGAAAATGATGTCGGTCGGCCTGCATTGCCGCCTTGTTGGCCGCCCGGGCCGCGCCGCTTCCCTGAAGCGGTTCATCGAATATGTGCTGAAGCACGACAAGGTCTGGATTCCGCGCCGCATCGAAATTGCCGAACATTGGCACAAGCACCACAAGCAGGAAACAATCTGATGATCAAGCGGGACGAATTCGTATCACGCTTCGGCGGTGTCTTCGAACATTCGCCCTTCATCGCGGAGCGCGCCTATGACGACGGTTTCGTGAGCGATGTCTTGACCGTCGACCGGGTTCACACAGAACTCGTCGCAATCTTCCGGGCCGCGAGCCCCGAAGAGCGGCTTGGCGTGCTTCGCGCCCATCCCGATCTTGCCGGGCGTCTGGCGATCGCCGGCGACCTGACGGAGGACAGCAAGAAGGAGCAGGCAGGCGCCGGTCTCGACCGGCTGAGCGCCGAGGAGCATGCCCGTTTCACCGAACTCAACGCGGCCTATACCAAAAAATTCGGCTTTCCCTTCATCATCGCCGTGAAGGGGCTGAACAAAGACGACATTCTCGCGGCTTTCGAAACGCGCATCAACAACAGCCGCGACGAGGAATTCAAGACCGCAGCCGAGCAGGTCGAAAAAATCGCGCTCCTGCGCCTCACATCCATGCTGGAGAAATGAATGACCGAGAATAGCACGACCAGCTTGCCCCCCTTCGCTGCCGGCGCGATCAATCTTGCTTCCGCTCGGCTCGGCGCCAAGGGACTTTACGCAACGGACGAATTCTTCGCGCCGCTGGAACGTATGCTGGCCGATACGGATGCCTTCTGGGATCCCAACCTTTATGACGACAACGGCAAGTGGATGGATGGCTGGGAGAGCCGGCGCAAGCGCGTGCCTGGCCATGACTGGGCAATCATCAAGCTCGCCATGCCGGGCCGCATCTTCGGCTTCGACGTCGACACCAGCTATTTCACGGGCAACTATCCGCCGCATTGCTCGATCGAGGCCGCCTTCGTCGAGAACGGCGATCCGGGCGACGCGACGGTCTGGACCGAGATCCTGCCGCAGTCGCCGCTTGGCCCAAGCGCGCACCATTTCTTCGAAAATGCCGACAAGCAGAAGATCTGGACGCATCTGCGCCTGCACATCTACCCCGACGGCGGCGTCGCGCGCCTGCGGGTCTATGGTTCGGCCTATTTCGACTGGTCGAAGGTCGGAAGCGCGGAGGAAATCGATCTCGCCTATATCTTCAACGGCGCGAAGTCGCTCGCCTGGTCGGATGCCCACTATGGCCATCCGGACAAGATGCTCGGACCGGGCCGGGGCATCAACATGGGCGACGGCTGGGAAACCAAGCGCCGGCGTGGTCCGGGCCATGATTGGGCAATCATCCGTCTCGGCCATCCGGGCACGATCAAGCGCGTGATTGTCGACACGGCCTTCTTCAAGGGCAATTTTCCCGATAGCTGCGAACTTCTCGGCGCCTATCTGCCCAAACTCGGCGAAACGCTGAGCGAGGCCGAGATCGCCGCTTCCGAAAGCTGGGAGCCGATCCTGCCGCGCAGCAAGCTGCAGATGGACCACATCCACGAATACGGCGCGGACGCCATCGTCGATATCGGGCCGGTGACGCATGTCCGTATTGCCATGCATCCGGACGGCGGCATCATGCGGCTGCGGCTTTTTGGGGTAAAAGGGTGAGTTCTTTCCTCTTTACCGTGGCTCGCCTATATTTGAGGCATCAGGAGTGAGGCCTCGATGAAGCCGTCGGAAGTGCTGGAAAAGAATAGGCAGGCGATCCGCGACGCGACGAAGCGGTTCAACGCGGCGAACCCGCGCGTCTTCGGTTCCGTGGCCCGCGGTGAGGACCGGGCGGGCAGCGATCTGGATATTCTGGTGGATGCACTGCCGGGCAGCACATTGCTGAGCCTCGGCGGACTACAGGATGCCTTGGAGCAAATGATGATCGGCACACCAATCCACCTGCTCACGCCGGGCGATTTCCCGGAATCGATCCGCGTGCGGGTTCTTTCCGAGGCCAAGCCTGTATGAACGACAGTCGCGTCCCCTATATGCTGGAGCGCATTCGCTCTGCCGCAGCGGATGCACATTCGATGATTTCGAATGTCAGCAAGCAACATTTTCTGCAGGATATTATCCTGCAGCGCGCTGTTGGTATGAGTCTTCTGATGGCATCGGAAACTGCTGCGCAATTGATCAAGGCTTTTCCCGAATTCGAGGTTGAGCATCCGGAATTTCCCTGGGGGGCAATGCGCGGTATGCGAAACCGTATTGCTCACAGCTATTTCGATATCGATCTTGAGAAGGTCTGGGCCACTGCCAAAGACGACGTTCCCGATCTGCTGGACAGGCTAGATCTCGTCCGCCACTGGCGCGCGCAAGGCGAATAGCCGATGTCCCGCTTCCTCGACATACACCCCCTGACCAAATCCGCCTTCGCACCCTTCGGGGACGTGATCGAGTTCGATCCCGCGACGATGCGCTACATCAACGGCGGCAATACCGAACGCTTCCATGCGCTGGCTGTGGCAGAGGCGGCAGGCGAGGGAGCGCGCGTGATCGTCAACCTTTTCCGCGGCCAGCCGCGCAGCTTTCCCTATGAGGTCGGGATGATGGAGCGGCACCCGCTCGGCAGCCAGAGCTTTTCGCCTCTTGTCGATCGGCCGTTCCTTGTCGTCGTTTCCGAAGACGAGGGCGGCAAGCCGGGCCGGCCACAGGTGTTTCTCGCCAGCGGAGGGCAGGGCGTGAATTATCGCCGCAACGTCTGGCACCATCCTTTGATGGCCCTTGACGAGCCGAGCACGTTTGTCGTCGTCGATCGTGACGGACCGGGCAACAATCTTGAAGAATTCTTCTTCGACACACCCTTTAACATCAGAGATCCAGCCCTATGACCGGACTGACGACCCATGTTCTCGACACCGCCTCGGGCAAGCCTGCGCAGGGCCTGAGGATCGACCTTTTCCAGATCAACGGCGACGTTCGCCGGCATATCAAGACGGTGGAAACCAATGCTGACGGCCGCGTCGATGGCGGCCCGATCCTTTCCGGCGACAGCTTCAAAACCGGAACCTACGAGCTGCTTTTTCATGCGGGCGACTATCTGCGTGCATTGGGCACGCCGTTGCCGAATCCGGCCTTTCTCGATCTTGTGCCGATCCGCTTCGGCATCGCCGATTCCCGAGCGCACTATCACGTGCCGCTTTTGATCTCGCCCTACGGCTACTCGACCTATCGCGGCAGCTAGACGATGCGCTTTGCGGCTATAGCGGATATCCATGGCAATGCGCTGGCGCTGGAGGCGGTGCTTGCGGATATCGCGGCTCAAGGTATCAGTGACATCGTCAATCTCGGCGATTGCTTCAGCGGTCCGCTGCAAGCAGGCAAAACCGCCGATCTGCTTATCCCGCTCGGTATACCGACGGTCCGCGGCAACCACGACCGCTATCTGATCACGCAGGCGCGCGAAGACATGCATGCCTCGGACGCCGCAGCCTATGATCAACTCAGCCCATCGCATCTCGAATGGCTGCGACGGCTACCGACAAGTCTTGTCTCCAAGGATGAAGCCTATCTCTGCCATGCAACGCCCGCCGCCGACGATCTCTATTGGCTGGAGACAGTAACGCCGGAGGGGCAGGTCTGCCTGAGGCCGCAGGTCGACATCGAGCGATTTGCCGAAGGGGTCGGCCTGCCGCTTATCCTTTGCGGCCACACGCATCTGCCGCGTGTGGTACAACTTTCCGGTGGCCGTCTTGTGGTCAATCCCGGTAGCGTCGGCTGCCCGGCTTACAACGACGACCGGCCCTATCCCCACAAGGTGGAGACGGGCCATGCCATGGCATGCTACGCAATCCTGGAAAAGCCCGCATCCGGCTGGACCGTCGAGTTTCGCACGGTCCCCTATAATCACATGGCGATGTCGCGACTTGCAAAGGCAAACGGCCGCCCGGACTGGGCGGCTGCGCTGGCGTCGGGCAGAATGCCGTAGAGTTACTGCCGTCCGGCAATGATCGACGAATTCACGTCGTTGATGTCGCGCTTGCCGCAGAGCGCCATGGTGATATCCATTTCCTTGCGGATGATGCCGAGAGCGAGCGTCACACCTTCCTTGCCCATGGCGCCGAGGCCATAGAGGAACGGGCGGCCGATATAGGTGCCCTTGGCGCCGAGCGCCATGGCTTTCAGCACGTCCTGGCCGGAACGGATGCCGCCATCGAGATGGACCTCGATCTTATGGCCGACAGCGTCGACGATTTGCGGGAGCATGCTGATCGAGGAGGGGGCGCCATCCAGCTGACGGCCGCCGTGATTGGAGACGATGATCGCATCGGCACCGGTTTCGGCTGCCGCCTTTGCGTCTTCGACGTCCAGAATGCCCTTGATGATCAGCGGGCCGCCCCACTTTTCCTTGATCCAGGCGACGTCGGCCCAGGAAAGCCGCGGGTCGAACTGCTCCGCCGTCCAGGAAGAGAGCGACGAGAGGTCGGAAACATTCTTGGCGTGGCCGACGATATTGCCGAAGGTGCGGTGTTTCGTCTTGAGCATGTCGAGGCACCAGAAGGGCCGGGTCGCCATCTGCCAGATATGCTTCGGCGTGAATTTCGGCGGGGCCGACAGACCGTTGCGCAGGTCCTTGTGCCGTTGGCCGAGGATCTGCAGGTCGGCCGTCAGAACCAGTGCCGAGCATTTTGCCGCCTTGGCGCGGTTGATGAGGTTCATGACGAAGTCCTTGTCCTTCATCACGTAGAGCTGGAACCAGAAGGGACGCGTCGTGACCGAGGCGACGTCCTCGATCGAGCAGATGCTCATGGTCGAGAGCGTGAAGGGAACGCCTGCCTCTTCGGCGGCGCGCGCTGCCAGCATCTCGCCGTCGGCGTGCTGCATGCCGGTCATGCCGGTCGGTGCAAGTGCCACCGGCATCGAGACCCTCTGGCCGATCATCGTCGTTTCCAGCGTGCGGTTGGTCATGTCGACCATCACCCGCTGGCGTAGCTTGATCTTGGAAAAATCGCTCTCGTTCGCCTGATAGGTCGACTCCGTCCAGGCGCCGGAATCCGCATAGTCGAAGAACATCTTCGGTACGCGGCGTTGTGCCATTTTCTTGAGGTCGGCGATCGTGAGCGGAGTGGCCATGCATAGGACTTTCACATCAGGAGAATGCCACCGCCCATAACATGATTTCCAAGGAACTGTTATGAGAAATTTCATGCCCTGCAGGCCGCTCTCGGAGCGCCCCTCAGTCCAAAATCGGCTGATGAACGCACCCGAGGATCAAAGCGTAAATTCGTTATGTCTTATAATCGGTACGGCGTAGAATGGGAGTTTAGCAGTCAATCGATCAAGGGAGTTCGGTCATGCCAGTATATGCAGTCGAGCGGGATCTCAAAGGTATCACCATGGACCAGCTCGCGGCCGCCCAGAAGCGCGCAATAGCGTCTTCAAAGAAGTTCTCTGAGACTGGTCAGGATGTTCGATATATCCGGACGATGTATATTCCCGGAGAAGAGCGATCGATGTGTCTCTTCGAAGCGCCCGACGCATCCACGGTCGAGGATGTCAATCGAGATGCGGCAATTCCATACACGCGGGTCATCGAGGCGCTCGACCTAACGCCGGCCGGCAACGCATGATGTCTCAAGTAACCGGCGGTCACTGTGGAAGCGGTGGCCGCAGCGGCCGGTCCTGTCTGTGAAGAAGGTTTCGGCAGACAGCAATTGATGCGCGTACAGGAAGCCGGGGATATCCAAAGTTGTGCCCCCCGCGCCCGGTCTGCTCAAAGCGCGATTGCGATCAAGATCAGGATCAGCGCCAGCATCGAAGCTACCGCGCGAAGAACATGCGACCGCTCCCAACGGTCGCGCAAGACCGTCCAATCCGTCGCCGGGTCGATTTCCGAGGCGCCGGTTTCGAAGAAGCGCCGGGCGGATCCGGAGAGTTTCGTGTCCTTGAGCCAGAGCTTGTTCACGGGCTGCGTCACCAGCCAGAAGACAAGCTGCATGACGGCAAGGGCGGCAAGCGCACCGGCGACGAGCCAGAATGCCGCCGTTTCCACCGGGGTCATGAGCAGGAGGACGAGGGTCGCGAGGATGCTTACGGCTTCGAAAATGCCGCCGATCGTGAAACCCGGGTAATAGATCGACTGCACGATGAAATACTGCTCCTGGCCGAGCCGCATTTTGCCAGGCAGTTCGGCCGCATGCGCCAACGCGAAACTCATGGCGACGGCGGCCAGAAGCCCGGCCAGGACCTGGAAAAACAACTCCATGACAGGATACTCCGTTTCAGCGGGTTGCAGCCGCAACTCGTGAGCGAAGCACCGGTTCCACCGGAAGCGTATCCCTGGAAGGCTTTATGCGGCGGGAAGCGCCGTCTTCGCCGCAGCGCCAGCCACGTAAGTCTCCACGATTGCACGGTCGTCGCCCATTGTCTGCAGCAGGAAGAGCTCCTCCGGCAGCGTCTTCACGACCTCCATCTTAAGCGCCATGGCAGGCGTTGCCGCAGCATTGAGCACGACGAGGTCGGCCTCCGTACCCGGCTCCAGGGTGCCGATGCTGTCTGCAAGCGAGAGCGCTTCCGCGTTGCCGAGCGTCATGTAGTAATAGCTCTCTAGTGGGTTGAGGCGTTCGCCGAGCAACTGCTGGATCTTGTAGGCCTCATCCATCGTGCGCAGCATGGAATAGCTGGAGCCGCCGCCGATGTCGGTCGCGACGCCGATGCGCACGGACTTCTGGCGGCGCGCCAGTGTCTTCAGCGGAAAGAGGCCGGAGCCGAGGAAGAGGTTGGACGTCGGGCAGTGCACGGCAATTGAACCCGCCTCGCTCATCGCATCCGCTTCGCGGTCCGAAAGATGAATGCAGTGGCCAAAGAGGCTCTTTTCGCCGAGCAGGCCGTAGCGGGCGTAGATATCGGTGTAGTCGGTCGCTTCCGGATAGAGGCCGCAGGTGAACTTGATCTCGTCGTGGTTTTCCGAGAGATGCGTCTGGATGTGCAGATCGGGAAACTCGCGGGCAAGCGTGGCTGCGGCTTCCATCTGCTCAGGCGTCGAGGTGATTGCAAAGCGCGGCGTGATCGCCACGTGGTTGCGGCCCTTGCCGTGCCAGTCGGCAATCACCTGCCTCGTTTCATCATAGCTCATCTCCGGGGTATCGAGCAGGCCCTGCGGCGCATTGCGGTCCATCATCACCTTGCCGCCAACCATGCACATGTTGCGACGCATGGCCTCTGCGAAGAAAGCATCGGCGGAGGTCTTGTGCACGGAGCAATAGGCGACCGCCGTCGTCGTGCCGTGGCGGACGAGCTCATCGTAGAAGCGCGTGGCGATCTTCTGCGCATGCGCGCTTTCGACGAAACGGCATTCTTCCGGGAAGGTATAGGTATTCAGCCATTCGAGCAGGTCGGCGGCGTAGGAGGCGATCACCTGCATCTGCGGGAAATGCAGGTGCGTGTCGATGAAGCCCGGCATGATCAGGTGCGGGCGGTGATCGATTTCTTCCGTCCCCTCAGGTGCCTTGGCCCTGATCTCAGCATAGGCGCCGGTCGCGGCGATCTTGCCACCTTCGATCAACAGGCCGCCGTCGGTCTCGTAGCTGTAGCTGTCCGTATCGGTCAGGCTTTGCGGGGCGCGCTTGAACGAGAGCAGGCGCCCGCGCAGGAGTTTCGTCGTCATTGCTGTTTGCCTTCGACTGCGCTTTCGAACCAGGCGACGAGCAGCTTGCGCTCGTCCGGCGTGATATCCGTCAGATTGCCGGGAGGCATGGCATGGCTGCGGCCCGCCTGTATATAGATTTCGCGCGCGTGGGCGGCGATGTCCGCGTCATTGTCGAGGATCACGCCGTTCGGCGGGCGGGCAAGACCCTCATAGACGGGCTCGGCGGCATGGCACATCGTGCAGCGCGTCGAGATAAGCTGCTTGACGGCCGGAAAATGAGGGTCACCGGCAAATTGCTGGAAAGCGGGCGCGACGGCAGCAGTATCGCTTTCGCCGGTCAGCAGTTTCGGCACGGTGGAAAGCCACATGATGAGGATGAAGAGGATCACGGTCGCGATCCAGGTCCAGGTCGGCCGGCCCTTCCGCGCATGCGTGGTGTTGAACCAATGGCGGATGGTCACGCCCATCAGGAAGACGAGAGCGGCGATGACCCAGTTGAATGCGGTGCCGAAGGCCAGCGGATAGTGGTTCGACAGCATGAAGAAGATGACGGGCAGCGTCAGGTAGTTGTTGTGCAGCGAACGCTGCTTGGCAATCTGCCCGTATTTCGCATCGGGGGTGCGGCCGGCGATCAGGTCGGCGACGACGATCTTCTGATTGGGGATGATGATCATGAAGACATTGGCCGACATGATCGTCGCCGTGAAGGCGCCGAGATGCAGGAAGGCGGCGCGGCCGGTGAAGACCTGCGTATAGCCCCAGGCCATGAATACCAGGACCGCGTAGAGCACTATCATCAGCCCCCAGGTGTTCTTGCCGAGCGGGGACTTGCAGAGAAGATCGTAGACGAGCCAGCCGCCGGCCAGCGAGGCCAGCGAAATCAGGATGGCGGTGACCGGGCTGATGTCCAGCACATGGCGGTCGATCAGAAAGAGATCAGCACCGCCGTAATAGACGATGCAGAGCATCAGGAAGCCGGAGAGCCAGGTAAAATAGCTCTCATACTTGAACCAGGTCAGGTGCTCGGGCATCTGGGCGGGTGCCACCAGATATTTCTGAATGTGGTAAAAGCCGCCGCCATGCACCTGCCATTCTTCGCCGTAGGCACCGGGCGGAAGATGCGGACGTTTCACCAGGCCAAGGTCGAGCGCGATGAAATAGAACGACGAGCCGATCCAGGCGATCGCGGTAATGACATGAAACCAGCGCGCCGCGAAGGCCAGCCATTCCCACGCTATGGCATATTCATACATTGAGTTCCCCTGTCTTCCTCCGACTCGCCACATTGCAGAATGTTGACGCGAGAGGGAAGGGGCAAAGATGACTGTCGATTTGCTTGGCCGGCACCATGCAAAGACACGATCGCTCCCTTCGTCGCGCTGGCGCAGGTGGGGCTACAGCACGCCGCTTGTGGCGATTGTTACTTGAACAACATCCACAAGCACGCCCATGTGAATATGCTGCGCTGCACAATTTTGTGATCATTGAAATGTCAAGATTAGGCTACAGTTTCCATTGAAGGCCGCCGGGATGAGGTGGAAACCGCATTTGAGGCGGGGCATTCATCGACGGAGAATAGCCCATGCGCAGCATTCTGGCAGGTGTGATGATTGCGTTTGCGTCGAGCGTGAGTGCCCACGACGCGCCATCAGGTTGGTCTTACGATCCCTTTTGTTGCAACGGCGATAGCCAAAATGGCGATTGCCAGATGATCCCTTCGAAAAGCGTCCAGGTTACTCCCAGGGGATACCGCGTAACGTTGCTGCCTGGCGACCATCGGCTGGTGACGCGGGCGCATGTCTTCATGCTGCCGATGACGAAGGCGATGCAATCGGGCGACGGCGACTATCACCTTTGCCTGTTCCCGAACGAGGACACACCGCGCTGCTTCTACGCGCCGGAAATGGGCTATTGAGAGCGAGCCTCCTTGCCGTGCATTTCCTCCAATATCCAGTTGCGAAATGCCTTGATCTTCGGAACGTTGCGACGGCTTTCAGGATAGGCGAGCCAGTAGCCACGGCCATCGGTGCAGGCAAGCTCGAAGGGACGGATCAGCTTTCCGCTTGCCAGCTCTTCCGGGTAGAAGTCGGGCGTCAGGATCGCGACGCCCTGGCCGGCGACCGCAGCAGCTGCCTCATAGGCCTGCGCGCCATAAAAGCTCGTGGCCCTTGTCTTCAGGCTCGTCGTGGGCACGCCCGCCGCTTCGAGCCACTGGTGCCACCACGGGTCTGTGGGGTCGAAAATCCGGAGCTTCAATAGGTCTGCCGGTTCATGGATGCCACCGATGCTGTCGGCAAGTGCCGGGCTCAGCATCGGCGTGAAATAGACGTCCATCAGTTTTTCGGCGCGCAGGCCCGGCCAATCTCCCGTGCCCGAGCGGATTCCGACATCGAATGCCTCACGGGCAAAATCGACCAGTGTATCTGACGTGTTGATCCGCACGGCGATATTCGGATGGGCGAGCTGGAAAATGCCGAGTCTGCGAGCGAGCCATTGCGACGCGAAGGTCGCGAGACAGGTGATCTGCAGCGTCACCTCCGTCTCGCCGCGTGCCTCGGCCATGGCGAGCTGCAGCATCTCGAAGGCCTCGGTGACCTGCGGCGCCAGCCTTTCGCCGGTTTCCGTCAGGCTTATCTGGCGCGGGCGCCGCAGGAAAAGCGGCTCGCCGATATTTTCCTCCAGCAGTTTCACCTGATAGCTGACGGCGGTCTGCGTCATGCCGAGCTCTTCGCCCGCCTTGGTGAAGCTGCCGAGCCGGGCAACGGCCTCGAAGACGCGCAGCGCATTCAGCGGAAATTGCTTCGACAGCTTCATGGATAAGTTCTCTTTATGCATGCAGACGGTTGTTCGATTGGAATTGCAGCATTTCTTTCGGCAGACTGCAAGCCATAGCATCAAATGAACAAAGGTGATGTCATGGACTGCAATGCTATCGAAGAGAGCGCAAGGCCCGTCAGTCTCTCGAGTTCAGCGCTTGTTTCCAGTGTCGCGGACTGGGTCCGTGCCAAGCTGTTCCACCCGTCGCGGATCGACCTCGACAGCATGCCGGACCGCGTAAAGCGCGATCTCGGCTTCCTGGATGGGCGAGACCCGCGTTACGAGGACGAGTTTTGACGGTAGGCGAAAAGTGCTGCCAATATTTCCGCGGCGGTCATGGCGGCGATCACTTCGGGCCGCTTGTCCCTGACCGCCGACCCGCCGATCGGCAGTAGGAGGCGGTCGAGCCATCGTCGCTCGCCGCCCTCCTGCGATAACCAGCTTGCGAAGGTGGCGCGCTTCGTCGCGGAGCCGATCATGCCAACATAGGACAGATCGGTTCTCGCCAGCGCCTCGCGCGCGATCATGAAATCGAGCGCATGGTCATGCGTCAGGATCACGACGGCAGAACCCGCCCGCATGGCCTTCACCAGCTCTTCCGGCATTGGCGTAAGCCGTGTCTTCGTCTCTGGCGACAGGTTTGCGAGTTCCTCCTGGCGCGTCTCAACGACGGTGACGGAAAGCGGCAGGGGCGCGAGCGCGGCTGCCAGCGCATGGCCAACATGGCCAGCACCGAAGAGATAGACGTCCGGCAGATGCGCCGCTTCGTCCGCCTGCCTGGCCTCCAGTTCCGCCACCAGTTCATCCGTGATCTTCCGGAACCGCAGCTGCGTGCGCCCGCCGCAGCATTGTCCGATCGCCGGCCCCAGCGGAATATCCATGGTCTCGCGGCCGCCGCCCTTCAGGAGCTCACGGGCGTTTGCGATTGCCATGAATTCAAGCTGCCCACCACCGATCGTGCCCCAACTGGCGCTTTCGGAGACAAGCATGAAAGCGCCAGCTTCCCGCGGGGTCGAGCCTTGCGTGCCGGTGATGTCGACCAGGATGGAAACGGGGTGGGCGGTGAGGAATCGAAATAAATCTCTCATGGAAACCAATCCATGTCGTACAGCGGAGGCTGAGTATGCCGCGCTACCCCCTCATCCGCCTGCCGGCACCTTCTCCCCTCTGGGGAGAAGAGACTCGCGGCGAGTGCCGTATTCTCCCTCTTCTCCCCAGCGGGGAGAAGGTGGCCCGAAGGGCCGGATGAGGGGGCTTGGTTCGGGCGCGTCATCTATCAATATTCCTCGGGCGCACGATCGCAGGATAAAAGCGCAGAGTGTCATCCCGCTGAAATATCTGTCCTTCAAGCACAGCTAGGATTGTCTCCAGAACCGTCCGCCTTTCCCGTGTGATCTCGTGATTCCAAAATCGAAGAATCGAATATCCATTGCCATTTAGCCAATGCGTCCGCGTGGCATCAGCGGGATCGGCGGCATGCTGAAAGCCATCGACCTCAACAATCAACCGCATCTCTCGGCAAAGAAAATCGACGATGTAGGGTCCAAGCGGCACTTGGCGCATAAATTTGTGACCGTTCAGCCGCCGATTTCGAAGTTCACCCCAAAGCCGGTATTCTTCTTCGGTGTCACTTCGGCGCAGTCTGCGTGCCTGTTCGGTCTTGCCAGCTCGTCTCTTTGTTATGTCCTCTCGGTTAGGAGAAAGTCCGCCATCCGTTCTTTCTTTCGACGAAGAGAAGGGACGTTTCGCCATCGTCACACCCGTCGCAGCCGCTCCACTGCCATCAGCACCCGCTCCGGCGTTGCCGGCGCGTCGAGCCGCGGGCAGACCTTGTAATCGGCGACGCTCGCCACCGCCATCGAGAGCGCTTCAAACACGGAAATTGCCAGCATCAGCGGCGGTTCGCCGACGGCCTTGGAGCGGCCGATGGTGGCCTCGGTGTTTTCCGACCATTCCGCCAGCCGGACGTTGAAGATTTTCGGTCGGTCCGAGGCGAGCGGGATCTTGTAGGTGGAGGGTGCGTGCGTGCGCAGCCGGCCTTTCTCGTCCCACCAGAGCTCTTCCGTCGTCAGCCATCCCATGCCTTGGACGAAGCCGCCTTCGACCTGTCCGATGTCGATCGCCGGGTTCAGTGAACGGCCGACGTCGTGCAGGATGTCGGTGCGGTCGACCAGATATTCGCCGGTGAGCGTGTCGATCGACACTTCCGAGCAGGCGGCGCCATAGGCGAAGTAATAAAACGGCGTGCCACGGCCTGCCTGCCTGTCCCAGTGGATCTTCGGCGTCTTGTAGAAGCCGGCCGCCGACAGTTGCACGCGGGCGAAATAGGCCTGCTTGATGAGGTCCGGAAAGGGGATTTCGCTATCGCCGATCTTCACGCGGTTCGGCAAGAAGATGACTTCGGCGGGATCGACGCTCCATTTTTCGGCGGCGAAGGCGACGAGCCGCTCCTTGATCTGCCGGGCGGCGTCGAAGGCGGCCATGCCGTTCAGGTCGGAGCCGGAGGAGGCGGCCGTCGCCGAGGTGTTCGGGACCTTGCCGGTGGTGGTCGCGGTGATCTTCACGCGGTCGATATCGACCTGGAAGCTGTCCGCCAGAACTTGCGCCACCTTCGTATAGAGGCCCTGGCCCATCTCCGTGCCGCCATGGTTCAGGTGGATAGAGCCGTCCTGATAGACATGCACGAGGGCGCCCGCTTGGTTGAAGGCAGTCATCGTAAAGGAAATGCCGAACTTCACCGGCGTCAGGGCAATGCCCTTGCGGATATACCGGCTGTCGCGATTGAAGCCGATGATGGCATTGCGGCGCGCCTGATAGTCGGCGCTCTCCTCCAGCTCGCCGACGATACGTTCGAGGATGCTGTCTTCGACCTCCTGATGGTAGGGCGTCAGCGTACGCCCCGAGCCCGGCTGGCCGTAGAAGTTCAGCTTGCGGATTTCGAGCGGGTCCTTGCCGGTGGCGTAGGCGATCTCCTCGATGAAGCGCTCGGCTCCAAGCATGCCCTGCGGCCCGCCGAAACCGCGGAAGGCGGTGTTCGAGACCGTATGGGTCTTGAGCGGCTTCGACTGCAGGTGCACATGCGGATAGAAATAGCTGGAATCGGCGTGGAAGAGCGCCCGGTCTGTGACCGGTCCGGAAAGGTCGGAGGAGAAGCCGCAGCGCGCGGCATAGGTCGCGTCCACCGCGTGGATCCGGCCTTCGTCGTCGAAGCCGAGTTCGTAGTCCACCAGGAAGTCGTGGCGCTTGCCGGTCGCGGTCATGTCCTCGTCGCGGTCGGGACGGAACTTGACGGCACGCTTGAGTTTCTTTGCGGCGATCGCGGCCAGAGCGGCGAACTGGTTGCCCTGCGTTTCCTTGCCGCCGAAGCCGCCGCCCATGCGTCGCACGTTCACCGTCACCGCATTCGAGGGAATGTTCAGCGCATGCCCGACGATATGCTGGATTTCGCTCGGATGCTGTGTCGAAGACCAGACCGTGACTTCGTCGTCCTCGCCGGGGATCGCCATGGCGATATGGCCCTCGAGGTAGAAATGCTCCTGACCGCCGATGCGCATCTGGCCTTTCAGCCGGCGAGGAGCTTTGTCCATTTCGGCCTTGGCGTCGCCGCGCCGCAGCGTCATCGGGGTGATGACCAGCGGGCCGCCGTTCTCGAGCGCGCCGTCGATATCGCTCCAGTGCGGCAGGTCGCGATATTCGATCCTGGCCTTGCGCGCGGCCTTGCGGGCGGCATCGCGGGTTTCGGCGATCACGGCAAAGATCGGCTGACCGTGGAATTCGACCCTGGCTTCTGCCAGCAGCGGCTCGTCGTGGCTGCCGTTGGAGGAAACGTCATTGACGCCCGGTACGTCCTTGCCGGTGAAGACCCAGACGACGCCCGGATGCTGCCGGACCTCGGAAAGGTCCATGCTGAGGATGTCCGCATGGGCGCGGTCGGACGTGCCAAGCGCGCCATGCAGCAGGCCTGCGGGTTCTGGAATATCGTCGATATAATCAGCGGTTCCGGTCACATGCTTATGGGCTGAATCATGTTTCAGCGAACTGTGCATCGGACCTGAGATCATCGCCTTGGCGTTATCGAAGGTGGATTTATCCATGGTGAGGCTCCGTCATGATATGCGGAGCGAGCCACCCCCTCATCCGCCCTCCGGGCACCTTCTCCCCGCTGGGGAGAAGGGGGAACGAGACGGTGCGGCACATCCCTTCTCCCCTCGGGGAGAAGGTGGCGGCAGCCGGATGAGGGGGCTTGTTGAGGCAAACAGTCAAGCGATCCATCACGCCACTCCCTCGAACCGCTTCAATTCCGCCGGCGCACTCATTGTTTCCAGGTAGAAGCGCTTCAGCAGGTTCTTCGCCGTCAATTGCCGGTATTCGGCGGTTGCGCGCCAGTCGGTCAGCGGCTGGAAATCGGCGTCGAAGGCGTCGCGCGCCTTGTCGACGGTTTCCTCGTTCCATGGCTTACCGATGAGATCTGCCTCCACCGTGCGGGCGCGTTTCGGGATTCCTGCCATACCGCCGAAGGCAATGCGAATGTCATTGACGTCGCCTGCGTCATCGAGCGTCAGATAGAAGGCACCGAGCACCGCTGTGATATCCTCGTCGCGGCGCTTGGTGATCTTGTAGACCGCGAACCGGCTACCCTCGGCCGGGTAGGGCATGAAGACGCTCTCGACGAATTCGCCGGGCTTGCGGTCCTGCTTGCCGTAGTCGATGAAAAAGTCCTCCAGCCGCAACATGCGCGTGCCGGCTGCCGAACGCAGTTTCAGCGTGGCGCCGAGTGCGATCAGCGGCGGCGGGCTGTCGCCGATCGGCGAGCCATTGGCGATATTGCCGCCGATCGTGCCCATGTTTCGCACCTGCTCGCCGCCAATGCGGTTGATGAGATTGCCGAGCGTGGGCACCTTCGCGGCGAGAACGTCGAAAGCCTTCGTGTAGGTCACGCCAGCCCCGATCGTGACGCCGCCGTCGGTCGCCTTGACCGTCTGCAATTCATTCAGGTGATTGATGAAGACGGCGGGGTTCAGCGTGCGCATCTGCTTCGTCACCCAGAGGCCGACATCCGTCGAACCGGCGACGACGGTCGCTTGCGGTTCATCGGCCAGAATGCGCGCGAGCGCCTCGACGGAACCGGGGACGATCAGCCGCTCTTCGCCGGATGTGATGGTGATCGTCTCGCGCGTCTGCATCGCCCAAAGCCGGGCGACAATATCCGAGCGCGTCTTTTCCAGCGGATCGAACAGCGCGCTCGGCCGCGCGCGGCTGACGGCCTCGGCGGCCTTGACGATCGGTTCGTAGCCGGTGCAGCGACAGAGATTGCCCTGCAGCGCCTTTTCGATCTCGGCCCGGCCGGGCTTTTCGTTCGCAAGCCAGAGACCGTAAAGAGACATCACAAAACCGGGCGTGCAGAAACCGCATTGCGAGCCGTGGTAATCCACCATCGCCTGCTGCACCGGGTGCAGCGTGCCGTCTCTGGCGGCAAGGTGCTCCACCGTCACGACATGCGTGGCGTTCATCGAGCCCAGAAAGCGGATGCAGGCATTGACCGTCTCGTAAAACAGCTTGCCGTCGACAAGCCGGCCGACGAGCACCGTGCAGGCGCCGCAATCGCCTTCGGCGCATCCCTCCTTCGTCCCGGTCAACCGGCGCCTCAGCCGCAGGAAATCGAGCAGCGTCTCGGTGGGCTGGACATCGTTGAGGGCGATGTCCTCGCCATTGAGGATGAAGCGGATGCAGTCTTTCATGGTACCCCTTATTCTTGTTTTTTAAATGGTTATGCCGCGGTCCAGCCCCCGTCAATCGAGATGTGGGTGCCGGTCACCTGCCGCGCGTCGTCGCTCGCCAGATAGAGCGCCAGGGCACCGATCTCCTCGGCCTTGACGAATTCGTGCGTCGGTTGGGCCTTGAGGATCACCTCGGTCTTCACCTGTTCCTCGGTCATGCCGCGAGCCTTGGCGGTATCCGGTATCTGCTTTTCGACGAGCGGCGTCAGGACATAGCCGGGGCAGATGGCATTCACCGTCACGCCGAACTCGGCAAGTTCGAGCGCCGCCGTCTTCGTCAGGCCCAATATACCATGCTTTGCGGCCACATAGGCGGATTTGAACGGCGAGGCGACGAGCGCGTGCGCCGAGGCGATGTTGATGATGCGGCCATGCTTCTTCGCCTTCATCAGCGGGATTGCGGCGCGCATCGTGTGAAACGAACTCGACAGGTTGATGGCGATGATCTGGTCCCATTTCTCGATCGGAAAATCCTCGATCTTCTCGACGTGCTGAACGCCGGCATTGTTGACGAGCACGTCGACCGTGCCGAAGGTCTTTGCCGCTGTATCGATAAGATCGGCGATCTCGGCGGGCTTCGTCATATCGGCCGGATGGTAGAGCACGCCGGCCTTCGAGAGCGATTCAAGCCGCTCCACTATCGCCTTGATTTCATCGGCGTTTCCGAAGCCGTTGATGACGACGTTGTCACCCTTTCCGGCAAAGGCGGTGGCAATCGCAAGGCCGATGCCACTGGTGGATCCGGTGACGACAACGGTTCTCTTCATGCTCTTCTCCTTGTGGCTTGTTCCCGACGCACTACCCGGAAGGTATGCGCAAAGCGGCGCTTCTGGCAATCGCGCGCGACATGGATTTGCAATTGAAGCGAGTGGCGAAGATGGCCGGGCGAGTAGCTGCTTGTTATTTCGCTTTATTTTCTTTTCACGTTCGCTTTGGTGCCTTAATGATTTTCACCGATAGAAGCGATGCGCATGGGAGGGACAGCGTGAGCGGATATGTTTTGGCGATCGATCAGGGCACGACGTCGACACGAGCGATCATCTTCGATGGCGAGATGAAGATCGCCGGAGCGGGCCAGAAGGAGTTCACGCAGATCTATCCGCGCTCGGGCTGGGTCGAGCACGATCCCGAAGAAATCTGGGCTTCGGTGGTTTCGACCATCAAGATGGCGCTCAGGGAAGCGAAGATCAAAGCCAAGGATATCGCAGCGCTTGGCATCACCAATCAGCGCGAGACCGTCGTCGTGTGGGAGCGCGAAACCGGCAAGCCGATTCAGAACGCCATCGTCTGGCAGGATCGCCGCACGGCGACTTACTGCGACAATCTCAAGCGCCAGGGTCTCGAGAAGACATTCACGAAGAAGACGGGGCTCATTCTCGATCCCTATTTCTCCGGCACCAAGCTTTCCTGGATGCTGGCCAACGTGAAGGGCGCGCGAGCGCGCGCGGCCAGGGGCGACCTATGCTTCGGTACTATCGACAGCTTCCTCATCTGGCGGCTGACCGGCGGCAAGAGCTTCGTCACCGATGCCACCAATGCGTCACGCACGCTGATGTACAACATTGTCGAGAACAGATGGGACGAGGAGTTGCTCGAAATCCTACGCGTCCCGGCTGCCATGTTGCCGGAGGTCAAGGACTGTGCCGCCGATTTCGGTGTTACCGATGCCTCTATCTTCGGCGTCGCTATCCCGATTCTCGGCGTTGCCGGCGACCAGCAGGCCGCGACGATCGGCCAAGCCTGCTTCGAGCCCGGCATGTTGAAATCAACCTACGGCACGGGCTGCTTTGCGCTGCTGAACACCGGCGCTGACATCGTGCGCTCCAAAAACCGGCTGCTCACTACCATCGCTTATCGCTTGAACGGTGAAACGACCTATGCGCTCGAAGGCTCGATCTTCATCGCGGGTGCGGCCGTGCAGTGGTTGCGCGACGGCCTCGGTATCATCGACACCGCTGCGAAAACCGGGGAGCTCGCCGAACTGGCCGACCCGACGCAGGAGGTCTATCTCGTCCCGGCCTTCACCGGTCTCGGCGCGCCGCATTGGGATCCGAAGGCACGCGGCGCAATCTTCGGCCTGACGCGCAATACCGGTCCCGCCGAATTCGCCCGCGCGGTGCTCGAAGCCGTCTGCTATCAGACACGCGATCTGCTCGAAGCCATGCAGAAGGACTGGAAGAACGGCAAGGAGGACACGGTGCTGCGCGTCGACGGCGGCATGGTCGCGTCCGACTGGACGATGCAACGCCTTTCCGACCTGCTTGAAGCCCCCGTCGATCGCCCGGCCATCCTCGAAACCACAGCACTCGGCGCTGCCTGGCTTGCCGGAAGCCGGGCAGGGGTGTGGCCCGACCGCAAGGGCTTTTCCGCCAAGTGGAAACGCGACCGGCGCTTCGAGCCTGATATGGACGACAAGACGCGGGCGGCCAAGCTCAAGGGCTGGCGCAGCGCCGTGAAGCGGACGTTGAGCGAAGCATAAGGCGCGTTGCTTCCGCGAAAGCGGGTATCCCCGACAGCAGCCGTCGGCACAGCATCCTCAATCAGCATTGAAGTTGTGATAGAATGGCGCTGGGTTGGATTATCGGGTCTCGACTTTCCCGATCGCCAATCCTCGTTTCCTCGATGTGATTTACGGAGGGAAGGTGCCATGGCCAAGGGACAGCTGCGCAGCAACCGCGAGATACGCAAACCCAAGAAGGACAAGAGCGCTCCGAAGTCTGCGGTGGTAGCCGGATCGCAGGTTCGGCATGCCGAAAGCACGACAGTGCTCGGAAGAAAAGACAAATAGCAGGGCTCGTTCGGCGACATGCAAAACGACTTGTGCCGTTTTTTCAAATCCTGTACTGATCGGTATAGACCATGAAGATCAGTACAGGAGAAATGTCATGTCTGCTCTCGTTCCGCCATTCACGCTTGAAACCGCCATTCAGAAAGTTCGCCTCGCCGAAGACGGCTGGAACAGCCGCAATCCGGAAAAAGTCTCGCTGGCCTATACGCCCGACAGCCGCTGGCGGAACCGGGCCGAATTCGTCAACGGCCGCGCCGAGATCGTTGCATTCCTTACCCGCAAATGGGCCAAGGAGCTGGATTATCGGCTGATCAAGGAGCTGTGGACCTTCGGCGGGAACCGTATTGCCGTGCGCTACGCCTATGAGTGGCACGACGACAGCAACAACTGGTTTCGCTCCTATGGCAACGAGAATTGGGAATACGATGAAGCGGGCTTGATGCAGCGGCGTTTCGCCTGCATCAACGATCTTCCCATCAAGGAATCGGACCGCAAATTCCACTGGCCCCTCGGCCGCCGGCCGGATGATCATCCGGGCCTCTCGGACCTTGGCCTCTGAGGAAAGGCACCCGCTCTGAAAACGCTCTACGAACGCGCCGATGTGGTACCGCTGCTTGCTGAAACTTTTCGCGAGCTGGGTTTCGAGGGCACGACGCTCAGCCGGATCACCGAGCGCACCGGCATCGGCAAAGGCAGCCTCTATCACTTCTTTCCCGGCGGGAAGGAAGAGATGGCGGGTGCGGTGCTTGCGGAGGTCAATCGCTGGTTCGAGGATTTCGTCTATGAGCCGCTGCGCCGGGACGAGCCTGCTGCGGCAATCGGCGCGATGTGGCGGAACGTCGACGAGTATTTCCGCTCCGGAGGGCGCATCTGCCTGGTCGGCGCCTTTGCGCTGGACGAGACCCGTGAGCGCTTTGCCACCACTATCAATGGCTATTTCCAACGCTGGATCGATGCGCTTGCCGATGCCCTTGTTCGCAGCGGCCGCGCGGTAGGCGAGGCGAGGGCGGCGGCTGAAGATGCCGTGGTAGGAATACAAGGCGCGCTGGTATTGTCGCGCGCCCTTGATGACAAGTCGTTGTTCAAACGCGCGCTCGATCAGATGGCGAAGCGATTGAGTGTCACGGCTTGAGCCAGGGGCTCCTCACGCTCCAGAAAATGACGCTGGCACCGAGATAGTCGTCGGCGAAGGCTGTGAACTCTTCCTTGGTGAACGGCTTCTTCGTCTTCGGATTCTTGTAGGTCAGCGTCGGCTCCTGCACGGCCATGCCCACATAGGCGAGCTTACCCTTGTACTGGTTGAAGAAGGGATAGGAGTTCTTCATCTGCGCCTTGCGGTTGGGCACGATGTCCGGTCCGCCCAGCCCGATATTGTTCTTTGCCGCGAAATCGAAGAGGCGGCTCATGTACCTGTGGTCATTCTCCCATTCGCAGGGCCAGAAGTTCACATATTGAACGACCATGGACTTTGCGAAGGCCTTGCGCGCGAACCTGAGGTTTTCCATTTCGCCGGAGAAATAGGCGTCGCAGGAGAAATCCTTCGGCTCGTTCTTCGGGTCGAGATCGATCGACGTTTCGGGGAGGTTGATGCCGTAGACGCGGCCGTCGAATTTTGCCGCCAGCGCGCCGATAAGCGCCTGGTAGCGCTCGCGAACCGCCGGGTTCCATTGTTGCGCCGCCCAACCGGAACCGATGCCCTTGTTCTCGCCCGGATTGTCGAACTGCGGCGCAAGGCCACCGCCATATTTGGTGCCGGTGAGCATGTAGTCGGGGATATTGCGGGCCTTCGGATTGAAGAAGCGGTCCTGCACCTGGATGAAGAGCTTCTTGTGAAGACCGTCGGTGATGGCGAGATCTCTCTCGATTGCAGAGAAGTCGTGTTCGCCTTTAGCCGCTTCCAGCATCTTCCAATTATAGACGACCTGCGCGCCGCCGATATCCGGCCGCTGGAGCAGGGCTTTGGCGGCTTCGAGATTTCCGGAGCTGGTATAGATGAAGTTCTGCGGCGCGGCCCATGCGGCAGTGGCGCTCATGCAGATGACGGCAAATGTGGAAAGGGCGCTTGGCTTCATTGGCTTCCTAAAAATCGATTGGATATGGATTGCCTCGGCGGCCAGCGAGCCATCCACACGAAAGCAGGCGGTTCCATGGCAGACGTGCCGGGCGCACTGTGGTTAATCACGGCCGCCTCGACAGGTTAACGCGATGCGCCGAGCTTCGCATATTGTCGTCGATACTCAGCCGGTGTCACGCCGACTTGCCGCGTGAAAGCCCGTCGCAGCGTATCGGCATCGGCAAAGCCGCATTCGGAAGCGACCTGCTTCGGTGCGTGGCCCTCTTCCAGCAGGGTTCGCGCCGCCGCGATACGGGCAGCCTCCACCCAGGCGGCCGGTGTCGTGCCGACCTCATCGCGGAACAGCCGCGCGAAGTGGCGCGGGCTGAGTTCCATCCGGTGCGCCAGCGCGGCAACGCTGTGGTCTGCGGCCGGATTGGCGGCAATCCAGCGCTGCGCCTCCTGCAATGCGGACCGGCCGGCGGGCGCGGCTTCGCCCTTCCGGCTGAACTGCATCTGCCCGCCCGGCCGCTTGAAGAACATGACGAGCTGGCCCGCGACCCTCATCGCGACATCGCGTCCTAAATCCTCCTCGACGAGGGCGAGCGCCAGATCGAGCCCGGCGGTAACGCCGGCAGCGGTTCGCAACGGTCCGTCCCGGACATGGATGGCATCGGCCTCGACGGTCACGGAGGGATAGGTTTTGGCGAGCGTGTCAGCCACCGCCCAGTGCGTGGTGATCCGGCGCCCGTCAAGAAGGCCGGCCGCAGCCAGGATGAAGGCGCCGCTGCAGACCGAACCGTAGCGCCTCGCCTTCGGGGCTGCCTGGCGCAGCCAGGCAATCATCTTTGCGCCGGGTGCAATCTCCGCCGCATTGGGACATCCGGCGACGAGCAAGGTATCGATCTCGGGGATATCGTCGCCCACGACGTAGTCCGTGACAAGCCGCGCGCCCGAGGAACTGCGGATATGGCCGTGCTCCACCGCGATCACCAGCAGCCGGTAGATCTCCTTGCCCGCTTGCACATTGGCCTCGGCGAAGACGTCGAGCGGGCCCGAGACGTCGAGGAGCTGTACGCCCGGAACGGCGAGGATGGCGATGGTCTTCGGTTTGTTTGTCACGGCAGCGTCCGCTCCGGCCAGCTTTTGGCAGTAAATGACGTGTTGCGTCGATTGAGGACAACTCCTGCCGCTTTTACTCTCGACCTTGTCCAACCGCAAGGAGATAAACCATGACACTTTCGATCGATGGCATCAGCATCCCCGACAGCAGGCTTGCTCGAGAGATAACCGCGCTGGTTCGCGATACGGAATCGCCGCTGCTTTTCCACCATTCCAGCCGCGTCTACTATTTCGCGGCGCTCGCCGGGAAACGTCGCGGCCTGAGCTTCGATCCGGAGCTGCTCTATGCCGGCGCCATGTTTCACGACATGGGGCTGACCCACCAGCACAGCAGCGCACATGAGCGTTTCGAGGTCGACGGCGCCAATGCCGCCCGCGATTTTCTCAAGAGCCACGGCATTTCGCAGGCCGATATCGATACCGTCTGGACGGCAATTGCCCTGCACACCACGCCCGGCATACCGCAGCACATGCATCCGGTCGTGGCACTGGTGACGGCCGGCGTCGAAATGGACGTGCTGGGGCTGGCCTACAAGGACTACAGCGATGCCGAGCGCGAGGCGGTGGTGCACGCCCATCCGCGCGGCGATCACTTCAAGGAAAACATTATCCAGACCTTCTATGACGGCATAAAGCACAAGCCGGAAACGACGTTCGGCAACGTCAAGGCTGACGTTCTCGCGGACAAGGATCCGCATTTCCACCGCGGCAATTTCTGCAGCGTCATCCGCTGCTCGCATTGGGCAAGCTGACGAGAGACATGGGCCGCTGCCAGCAGGTAGCGGCCCTCTCGTTAGGCTGCTCCTTTCCCGTCGATAATTTTTGCTGCACCGTGTCGGAAGCCGGGTTACTCCTTCGTCATTGAGAGGAGGAATAACAGATGCTCTACGCGATCCTTTGCTATGCCAACGAAGAGACGGTCTTCTCCTGGTCCAAGGAGGAGGAAGACGCCGTCATGGCGAAACTCCATGCAGTGCAGGCACCGGTTGCCAGGGCCGGAAAGCTTGGTCCGGTCGGAAGGCTGATGCCGACGACGGCTGCGACCACCGTGCGCAAGGGCAAGGAAGAACCGCTCGTACTCGACGGTCCCTTTGCCGAAACCAAGGAAGCGCTGCTCGGTTTCTACGTCGTCGATTTCGAGACCCTGGATGAGGCGATCGCCTTCTCGAAGGAGCTCTCGGCGGTCAATCCCGGCTCGACATCCTATGAAATTCGGCCGTTCTATGTCTTCCGGCCTGGAGAAGCAGCGGCATGACAGATATTGCCTGGATCGACGTTGCGCTGACTGCTGCCCGGCCGAAGGCTCTGGGCGCGCTGCTGCGTTACTTCCGCAATCTCGACATTGCGGAAGAAGCGTTTCAGGAGGCATGCCTGCGCGCGATCCGTACCTGGCCGGACAAGGGCCCGCCGCGTGACCCGACCGCCTGGCTGATCTTCGTCGGCCGCAACAGCGGTATCGATGCCGTGCGCAAGCAGTCGAAGACCCAAGCGCTGCCCGACGAGGACCTGATTTCCGACAAGGAGGATACCGAAGGCGAACTCGCTGACCGGTTGGACGACTCCAACTATCGCGACGATATCCTGCGGCTGCTTTTCATCTGCTGCCATCCGGACCTGCCGGCGACGCAGCAGATTGCGCTGGCGTTGCGCATCGTTTCCGGGCTTTCCGTACAGCAGATCGCGCGCGCCTTTCTCGTCGGCGAAAGCGCCATGGAGCAGCGGATCACCCGCGCCAAGGCGCGTGTCGCCAAAACTGGCGTGCCTTTCGAAACGCCGGGGCCTGAGGAACGGGCGGAGCGGCTGTCGATCGTCTCGACGATGATCTATCTGATCTTCAACGAGGGTTACTCGCAGGGCGATCCGAAATGCGAGGCGGCTGCCTTCAGCGACGAGGCGATCCGGCTCGGACGCCTGATGCTCCGCATTTTTCCGGGTGAGCCCGAGATCATGGGTCTCTTGGCGTTGATGCTGCTGCAGATATCGCGGCGCGAGGCGCGCTTCGATGCCAATGGCGAACTAGTCCTGCTCGAGGATCAGGACCGCTTGCGCTGGAACCATGCACTGATCAACGAAGCGCTGAACCTGCTCGACAAGGCGATCCGTCACCGGCAGCCTGGTCCCTACCAGCTGCAGGCGGCGATTGCAGCCCTCCATTCGCGGGCGAAGCGCGTAGAAGATACGGACTGGGCAGAGATCGATCTGCTCTACAGCGTGCTCGAGCGCGTTCATCCGTCTCCGGTCGTCACGCTCAATCGCGCTGTCGCGGTCTCGAAGCTCAAGGGGCCGGAGGAGGCATTGCAGCTCGTCGAAACGCTCGTCGAAAAGCTTAACGGTTACTTTTACTATCATGGCCTGCGCGGCGGGCTGTTGAAGCAGATGGGGCGGGTGAAAGAGGCGCGCGAAGCCTTCGATCACGCGATCGCGCTTGCGAATTCCGCTGCCGAAGCGGCTCACATCCGCCTGCAGATCGACAAACTGCAGAGCGAGCCAGCGCATCCGGCTGCGAAATAAATTTCAAGAAGAATGACTAGTGATGTCGGGACGGCGATTGCCGGAACGTCCTTGCAACAACCTGACGGAAAACAGGTTTCGCTCAACAGGAGGAATGCCGAAAATGACTGCCGAAGCAACACATGAACTCGTTCTCGTCCGCGAATTCGATGCTCCGCGCGAGAAGATCTTCAAGGCCTGGACGGATCCTGAACTGATGAAGGAATGGTTCGTCCCGCGCCCCTGGACCATCTCAAAGGTCGAGAGCGACGTCCGCCCGGGCGGTTCGAGCCTTGTCGTCATGCGCAGTCCGGAAGGTCAGGAATTTCCAAATCGCGGCGTCTACCTGGAGGTCGTCGAAAACGAGAAGCTCGTTTTCACGGATGCCTATACCAGCGCCTGGGTTCCCTCCGAAAAGCCCTTCATGACCGCCATGGTCCTTCTCGAAGACCTGGGTAACGGCCGAACCAAGTACACAGCCAAGGTGGTGCATTGGCGCGCCGAAGACAAGGAAGCGCACGAAAAGATGGGCTTCCATGAAGGCTGGGGGAAGGCGGCCGATCAGCTCGCCGAGCTTCTCGCGCGCCTCTGACGCTCAAAGCAGTTCAAGCGGGTGCTGAAGCGGTTTCGATCCAGAATCCGCCAGCGCCCGCAACCCTTTGATTTTGGATTCGGATTGGCAAAGCCTCATATATGTAGTAACGTTTCTACATTGAGGTGGCTGCCATGACAGTTATGACCAGCAGGGAGTTCAATCAGGACAGCAGCGGTGCAAAGAAAGCGGCCGCGAAGGGGCCGGTATTCATTACCGATCGCGGCAAGCCGTCGCATGTATTGCTGACGATCGAGGAATATACCGCGCTTACGAATAAGGGCCGCAGCATCGTTGATCTGCTTGCCATGCCTGGCGCGGAGGATATCGAATTTGATCCGCCCCGCATCGAGGATTTTGGTCTCAAGCCTGTCGATTTTTCCTGATGTATCTCCTTGATACAAATGTCATCTCCGAAGTGAGAAAGGCCGGTAGCGGCAAGGAAAACATCAATGTCGTGACCTGGATCGCATCGTTTCCGGAGGAGCTGTTTTATATTTCCGCAATTACGCTTTTCGAGCTTGAACTGGGGGTCTTGCAGATGGAACGCCGCGATCCCCGGCAAGGGCTCGCGTTGCGCCGTTGGATGACAGAGGGCGTAAAGGAAGCGTTCCATGGGCGGATATTGGTGGCGGATGAACGCATTGCGCTCTGCGCCGCGACGTTCAACGTTCCTAATCCCCGCCCTCTGCATGATGCCTTCATTGGAGCGACTGCCGTCGAACACAAGTTCTCTCTGGTGACCTGCAACATCCGCGATTTTCAGGGTATGGGCGTGGAGATCATCAATCCCTGGGAACCATTACGGTAGGTCACCCATCAACTGCATCGAACGATCCGATCCAGAATTTCCGGTTGTCCTTCGCCGCCGGCATTCTTATCTCCATGGCACATTCAACAGGATTGCCGACCATGGAATTGGGTCTTTATACCTTCGCCGACGTGAACCCCGATCCGGCGCGCAGCAAGGGCGCTGAAGGAGCCGAGAGGCTCAAGCATCTCATCGAGGAAATCGAGCTTGCCGACCAGGTGGGGCTTGATGTGTTCGGGCTCGGCGAGCATCACCGGCCCGACTACGCCGTTTCGGCGCCTGCTGTTGCGCTTGCCGCGGCTGCGGTGAAGACGAAGAATATCCGGCTGACCAGCGCGGTGACCGTGCTTTCCTCCGATGATCCGGTGCGCGTCTTCCAGCAGTTTGCGACGCTTGATCTCATCTCGAACGGCCGTGCCGAGATCATGGCGGGGCGCGGTTCGTTCATCGAATCCTTTCCTCTCTTTGGCTATAACCTCGAAGATTACGAGCAGCTCTTCGAAGAGAAGCTCGATCTGTTGCTGGCGCTGCGCGAAGGCGAGGTCGTCAACTGGCAGGGCGAACTGCGTGCGCCGATCAACGGCCGAGGCGTCTATCCGCGTCCGCTGCAGGATCCGCTGCCGCTCTGGATCGCCGTCGGCGGCACGCCGCAATCCGTGGCACGCGCCGGCGCGCTCGGCCTGCCCGTGGCACTTGCCATCATCGGCGGCGAGCCGCGCCGCTTTGCGCCGCTGTTTGATCTTTACCGCGAGGCCGCGCGCCGGGCCGGGCAGGATCAGTCGAAGCTGAAGACGAGCATCAATGTCCATGGGTTTATCGCCGATACGACGGATGCGGCAGCCGACCAATTCTATGGCCCGCAGGCCGAAGTGATGAACCGCATCGGTCGCGAGCGGGGCTGGGGACCGACGAGCCGGGCGCATTTCGACATGTCGCGTGAGCCTTCCGGAGCGCTCTTCGTCGGAGACCCGGAAGTGGTGGCCGAGAAGATCGTCGCACACCACAAGATCTTCAAGAACGATCGCTTCTTATTGCAGATGGCGATCGGCCTCATGCCGCATGACCAGATCATGCGGGGTATCGAACTCTACGGCACGAAAGTGGCTCCGCTTGTCAGAAAGGCATTGACTGACACCGGCGAAGGGGCGAAAGCCACGGCCTGAACCCCGCGATGGCCTGCGCCTTGCGGCAGGCCGGGAAAAAAGATGGTAATCGAAAACGACGACGAACTGATAAAACTGAAGGACATCGGTCGCATCTGCGCCAACGCGATTCAGGTGATGGCAGCGTCCGTGGAACCCGGTATGACGACGCTCGAGCTCGACGAGATTGGGCGCAAGGTGCTGGAGGATGCCGGCGCCCGTTCGGCGCCGGAAGTCTGCTATCAGTTTCCGGGTGCGACCTGCATCAGCGTCAACGAGGAAATCGCTCACGGCATTCCCGGTGCGCGGGTGATCCGTCCGGGCGATCTCATCAACATCGATGTCTCGGCCGAAAAGGACGGCTTCTTTTCCGATACCGGCGCCTCCTTTACCGTGCCACCGGTCAAGCCGAAGATCGAGAAGCTCTGCCGCGATGGCAAACGCGCGCTCTGGGTGGGTCTCAATCAGGTGAAGGCCGGCGAGCCGCTGGCGAAAATCGGTAAGGCTGTCGGCGCTTTTGCCGCAAAGAACCGGTACACGCTGGTCGCCAACCTAGCGAGCCATGGTATTGGCCGTTCGCTGCACGAAGAGCCCGGCGAGCTTTCCACCTGGCCGGACCCTTCCGAGAAGCGGATGATGACCGAAGGCCTCGTCTTCACCGTCGAACCGTTCCTGTCGCTTGGGGCGACATGGGCAGAAGGCGGCGACGATGCGTGGACGCTCTATGCCGATCCACAGGCTCCGACCGTCCAGTTCGAGCATACGGTCGTCGCAACCCGGAACGGTCCACTGATCTTGACGCTGCCGGATGGTGCCGCATAGGCAGCGCATGCTGCCTATGCGTTTGCGCTCAGCTGCGTTCCTCCGGCTTGCCGCCCTGTAGAATTTCCGTCGCGGCGCGTTCCAGGATGCCGGCGATGCGGGCGGCTTCAGCCTTCGACCACGGATAACGCACACGGAGTGCCGAGCGCAGCAGCAAGCGGGCGTCGCGGATGTTGCCGCTGTCGCGCATGAAATCCTCTTCATCATCAGCGTCGCGGTGGCGGCCATGGCGCTCCGCATCGAACATGCGGTTGACGAAAGCCATCTTCTCGCCGATGCGCTCGAGCCTGTTCAGTGTCTGCATGATCATCGCGCGATTTTCCTCGACCTTTTGCCTGCCGCGCTCGGTAATCTTGTAAAGCTTCTTCGTGCCCTCGGCTTCCACCTCGGCCAGTTCCATTTCCTCGAGATAAGTCAGCGCCGGATAGATGACGCCGGGGCTCGGAACGTAAAAGCCGCCTGAGCGCTCCTCCAGCGTCTTGATCAGCTCGTAGCCGTGGCGCGGGCGCTCGTCGAGCAGCGCCAGCAGCACGAGTTGAAGATCGCCCGCCGAAAACTTGCGGCCCATTCCCATCCGGATCGCTTCGCCGAACATGCCGCCGCGTTTGAAACCTCTCATGGTTTGCTCCTTTATCGTTCGATGTATCATTTGTTATATCGTAAAATATATATCGTAAGATACTCTTTCAAGAGACACCCAAGGATTTGTGGAATTGATCAATCGATCAGATTTTCTCGTTTGTCGCTGTCGTTGTGCGGCGCCATAAAGCCACGCATGTTGGCACGCAGCGGAAATGAATCAGTGAGCCTGTTCGGGACGGCGCTTGCCGGCATGATCGCGATGTCGGCGGCCATGGGTTTCGGACGGTTTTCCTACACACCGATCCTACCCGGCATGTTGAGCGGCGTGCCTCTTTCTCCGGCGGATGCAGGGTTCATCGCCTCGGCAAATTTTGCCGGTTACCTGGCGGGTGCCGTGCTCGCCGCCTACGGCTGGGCCGCAGGGCGTGAACGAAAGATTGCCCTTTTGGCGCTTCTGGCGAACGCCCTGCTGCTTGCTGCAATGGCCGCGACCGATTCCGTGCTCGTCTTCGCGGTAATCCGCTTTCTTGCCGGATTGGCAAGCGCCTTTGCGATGATCTTCACCTCGTCGATCGTGTTGAGCCACGGCATGGCCGCCGGTAACGATCACGTTCAGGCGGCGCACTTCGGCGGTCCCGGGGTGGGTATTGCGCTCTCTTCCGTCATCGTGATGCTGATCGGTCTCATCTTTGCCGACGGGGCCAGCTGGCGTGCTGATTGGATTACCGGCGCGCTGTTCTCGGCGCTCAGCCTCGTGGCCGTTTGGGCCCTGCTGCCATTGGAGCCGGTGCGCGCGGGCAATTCAGGCAAGGAGCCGCCGATAGCCTGGAAGCTGCCGACGGTTCTGCTGACGCTATCTTATGGCATCTTCGGATTCGGCTACGTGATCACGGCGACCTTCCTCGTCACCATCGCACGCATGGATGCCGCAGGGCGGACGGTCGAATTTCTCTGCTGGTTCATCGCCGGCCTGACCGCAGCCGTCGCGCTCTTTGCGTGGCGACCGCTGGTGCGTCCGCTCGGCCTTGGCTGGGTTTATGTCGCCACTTTTCTGGTGCAGGCGGTGGGAGTTCTCGCGACGGTGCTTCTGCCGCACTCGATAGCGCCGCTCATCGGCGGAGCTCTTTTCGGCGTAACCTTCCTCGCCATTACCGCCTATGGACTTCAGATCGGCCGCAAGCTGGTGCCGGAAAGCGCGCGCCGCATCTTTGCAACAATGACCGCGGCCTTCGGTCTCGGCCAGATCATCGGCCCCATCGTCGCCGGCTGGATCGCCGAGCGAACCGGCAGCTTCACGGTGCCGACCTATATCGCCGCAGCGGCTCTCATTCTGTGCGCAGCGCTCGTGCTGCCGGTGATCAAGAGGTTGCACTAGGCCGTTACAATTACGTAACGATGGGGTGAGCCCATTGCCGCACCTCGCGAACTGCCGTAGTTTTCGCCGCAATTGGTCTGTTTAGAGACTCCGAAAACTCCAGTTCAGGAAAGCAAGCTCTCCCGTGTTCGTATCCTATTTTCCCAAGCCCAGGCTTTTCTTCACCTCAGCTGTAGCTTGGGCGCTTGTGGCCGTTCTCGTTTGGTATTTCGTGGGTTCCGGACTCGGATCCCTGATTGGCCTGCCGCCGCTGCCCCCGGGCCAGGACGCGCCGATCGGCGTCTCGGTCTTCTGGTCGGCACCGTTCCTGTGGTTTTACGTCTACTATGTTTTGGCGGTCGCGCTCTTTGCCGCCTTCTGGTTCACCTACAGCCCGCACCGCTGGCAGATGTGGTCAGTGCTCGGTTCTGCGCTGATCATCTTCAATACGTATTTCTCGGTTCAGGTGAGCGTGGCCATCAATGCCTGGTACGGACCGTTCTACGATCTGATCCAGCAGGCTCTCGCGAAGACGGCGCCGGTGACTGCATCTCAACTCTATCTCGGCATGTTGGGTTTCGCCGGCATCGCCTTCGTGGCGATCACCGTCGGCGTCCTCAATCTCTTCTTCGTCAGCCACTGGATCTTCCGCTGGCGCACGGCGATGAACGAATACTATATGTCGTACTGGCCGAAGCTTCGTCATATCGAAGGCGCCTCACAGCGTGTTCAGGAAGACACGATGCGCTTCTCGTCCACGGTGGAAAGCCTCGGCGTGAGCCTCGTCAGCTCGGTCATGACGCTGATCGCCTTTCTGCCGGTGCTCTTCAAGATCGGCGCCAGCATCACCGAACTGCCGCTGATCGGCGAGGTACCGCATGCGCTTGTCTGGGCGGCGCTCTTCTGGTCGATCTTTGGAACGGTCTTCCTCGGTCTTGTCGGCTTCAAGCTGCCGGGACTCGAATTCCGCAACCAGCGCGTCGAAGCGTCTTATCGCAAGGAACTCGTTTACGGCGAAGACCACGCCGACCGCGCCACGCCGCCGACAGTGGCGGAGCTCTTCGCCAATGTGCGGCGCAACTACTTTCGTCTCTATTTCCATTACATGTATTTCAACGTCGCCCGCATCTTCTACCTGCAGGCGGACAACCTTTTCAGTCTGATCGTGCTCGTTCCTTCGATCGTGGCCGGCAAGCTGACGCTCGGCCTGCTGACGCAAATCAACAACGTTTTCGATCAGGTGCGCGGTTCGTTCCAATATCTGGTCAATTCGTGGACGACGATCGTTGAGCTATTGTCGATCTACAAGCGCCTACGCACCTTCGAATCCGCGATAGAAGGCGAGCCATTGCCTGACATCGACCAGCGCTATCTGGAGCGCGAAGCGGGAATCATCCACGTCGACGGTTAAGCGGAGTGTGCTGATCTTGTGACGGGTAGCGGCGTTATTCGCCGCTCCCCTTCATTCCGCGGGATAGGTGCAGAAGGACGACCTAAAGCCCCGACGTCTGCGTCTGTTCTTTCAGCTTCACCCGCGCCTCGATCATCGGGGTCGCTTCCGAATAGCTGACGCAGGCGACATCCGCGCGGTGGCAGACGTCGCTCACCAGCCGGTCGAGCGCCCGCCAATAGGCGCCGCTGTTCATTTCCACGAAGTGGAAGCCGAGCTGGAGGGGAATGCGGTCTCCGGCATACTGCTTGTCGAAGGCGTTCTTGAACGCGGCATAGGAGCGCTCTTCGAAGGCCTTGCTGTCGGCCTTGTCTTCCTTGCCTTTGGATTGGCGGACGAACAGGTTGTAGTCCATGCCGATGACCGGCTTGTCATTCGGTCCCTCGGGAATGAGAGGCAGACCGAACCGGACGACGCCGTCTTCCATCACCGGCATCGCGGGACCCTTGGTGACCAGGCTGGCGTCATAGGAAAAGCCGGCTTTCCTCTCCGCAGCAACCATGTCGCCGCCCGCCGTTGCAGATAGGTAGGGAGCGCGAAAACCCTTGATGCCATGCTCGACCAGATCCTGCCAGCCTTGCGGCTCTTCGAGGTCGACGCTTTTCCATGCGCTCTTCAGCGTCGCCTTGAATGTCGCGTATTCCTGGGACCAATCGGCCTCGCTCCATTGGCGGCCGTCGAAATGGCCGCAGGCGTGGCTGGAAATGTCGTGACCCTCGAGATGCGCATGCCAGATGTTGCCGAGCCGCTCGCGGATTTCGTCGTCGCTCTGCGCAAAACCGACATTGGATTTTCCGCGTTTCTGATGAGGGGCTTGGTAAGCTTTCTTCGCAGCCTGATTCATCAGGAAGGTGCAGGAGAGAAAATAGGTGAAGTGGGCGCCGTTCCGGGCAGCCATCTCGCGGCTCTTCTGCCAGAGCGCGTTGTCATGCGCGCCGTCGAAGGAAACGATCAGTAGCTGCTTCGGCGGCTGGTCAGCGGCCAGCGCGGGGAGGGAAGCGACAAGGCAAAGCGCCAGCGAGGCAGGAAAAATAGGATGAAGCATGGATACCGTGATAATTTGTTTGCGGTTTTCCTGTTACAGAATTGCGGCAAAGCTGCGGTCTCGCTGGCGTTTTTCGACAGCTGCCGCTAAGCCTCGGTAAACGGACAGGAGACGCGCCATGGCATTGCTTATCATCGGCATCATACTTTTTCTCGGGCTCCATCTGGTGAGGGTGATCGCGCCCGGATTTCGCCAATCGATGATCGCAAGTCTCGGAGAGAACGGCTGGAGGATCGCCTACTCGGTCGCAAGCATTCTGTCGCTGATCGTGCTGATCTACGGGTTCGGCCAGGCGCGGCAGGTAACCGGCATGCTGTACAATCCGCCGGTGTGGATGGCGCATATCGCCATCACCCTGATGCTGATCGCGCTGATCTGTCTTGCCGCCTCGCTGCTCCCCGCGGGTCACATTGCGGTCAAGACAAAGCATCCGATGGTGCTGTCGGTGAAGATCTGGGCATTCGCGCATCTTTTGGCGAACGGCGAGACCTCGTCGGTGCTGCTGTTTGGTGCCTTCCTTGCCTGGGGCGTCATTCTCCGTATCTCGCTGAAGCGGCGCCAGCGGGCAGGCGAGCTGAAGCTCCGGCCCTTCGTTTCCGGCAAGTTCGATCTCTACGCCATCGTCATCGGCGCCATTGCCTGGGCGTTGTTGATCTGGAGGGTGCACGAGTGGCTGATCGGCGTTTCGCCGCTCGCTATGTGACGAATCTTTGGCATCCCCCTTACAAGTGCTGCAAAATGGAGTAGAAGGCCGCAGAATATGCGGGAACGCATGGACTGGGCTTATCCGCGCCGGAGACGAGAATGGTATTCAACGACGACAGCTTCATCCGTGAAGTCAACGAGGAACTTCGTTCCGACCAGATGAAGAGCGCGTGGCACAGGTTCGGCCGGTATGTCATCGCCGCCGCTGTTCTGATCGTGCTCGGGACGGCTGCGAAGGTGGCCTATGAATACTGGGACGAGAACCAGTCTTCCGGCACCGGCGATCAGTTCCTGGCGGCCATGAAGCTTGCCGACGAGAACAAGAGCGACGAAGCGCTTGCCGCTCTCGCAAAACTGGAAAAGGATGGCCACGGCGCCTATCCGGTTCTCGCGCGCATGCGTGCGGCGACCGTCCAGGCACAGAAGGGCGACACCGCCGCCGCCGTCGCCGCCTTCGAAGCGATCGGCAAGGATCAGGCCGTTCCGGAAGCTGTCCGCGATGCCGCGAAGATTCGCGCGGGATGGCTGCTGATCGACAACGGCACCTATGAGCAGGTTTCTGCAGCCGTCGAAGAGTTGGCCATTCCGGCAAGCGCCTTCCGTCACTCGGCGCGCGAAGCGCTCGGCCTTGCTGCCTATAAGGCAGGCAACATGGCGCAGGCCCGTCAGTGGTTCCAGGCGATCGCCGACGATGCCGCCAGCCCGCGCAACGTTGCAAACCGCGCCCAGATGATGCTTGATAACATCACCGCATCCGGCAAGGCACCAGCTGCTCAAGGCTGAAACTAAGGATCTATAATGAGCTTCACGGTCGCCATCGTCGGTCGCCCGAATGTCGGCAAGTCGACGCTTTTCAACCGCCTGGTTGGAAAGAAGCTGGCGCTCGTCGATGATACGCCGGGCGTCACCCGCGACCGCCGTCCGGGCGATGCGCGGCTCGTCGATCTCAAGTTCACGATCGTCGACACTGCCGGTCTGGAAGAGGCGGACGCCGAAAGCCTTCAAGGCCGCATGCGTGCGCAGACGGAAGCGGCAATCGATGATGCGGACCTTTCGCTTTTCGTCGTCGATGCAAAGACGGGCCTGACGCCGGTCGATACGGCGCTTGCCGAAATGCTGCGCCGCCGCGGCAAGCCGGTCGTGCTCGTCGCCAATAAAGCCGAAGCGCGGGGCTCGGACAGCGGCTTCTACGATGCCTTTTCGTTAGGGCTCGGCGAGCCGACGCCGATTTCCGCCGAGCACGGGCAGGGCATGCTCGACTTGCGCGATGCGATCGTGGCAGCGCTCGGCGAGGAGCGCGCCTTTCCGCCGAAGGAAGACGTTGCCGTCACCGACGTGGATGTGCCGCAGACGGGCGTCGACAGCGAGGACGACGAGGAGCCGGTCTACGACGACACGAAGCCGCTGCGCGTTGCGATCGTCGGGCGCCCGAACGCCGGCAAGTCGACGCTCATCAACCGCTTTCTCGGAGAAGACCGGCTGCTGACCGGTCCGGAAGCAGGCATCACGCGCGATTCCATCTCCGTCGAATGGGATTGGCGCGGCCGCACGATCAAGATGTTCGACACCGCCGGCATGCGCCGCAAGGCGAAGGTCATCGAAAAGCTGGAAAAGCTTTCCGTTGCCGATACCTTGCGGGCGATCCGCTTTGCCGAACTCGTCGTCATCGTTTTCGACGCAACGATCCCCTTCGAAAAGCAGGATCTGCACATCGTCGATCTGGTGCTGCGCGAAGGCCGCGCTGCGGTACTCGCCTTCAACAAGTGGGATATGATCGAGGACCCGCAAGTGGTCCTCGCCGACCTGCGCGAGAAGACCGACCGGCTGCTGCCGCAGGCTCGCGGTATCCGCGCCGTACCGATTTCCGGACAGACGGGCCGTGGTCTCGACAAGCTTATGCAGTCGATCATCGATACAGACAAGGTCTGGAACAAGCGCATTTCGACGGCGCGCTTGAATAGGTGGCTCGAACAGCAGCAGGTTCAACATCCGCCTCCGGCTGTTTCCGGCCGGCGTATCAAACTGAAGTACATGACGCAGGTGAAAGCCCGTCCACCGGCATTCATGATTTCCTGCACGCGTTCCGACGCGCTGCCGGAATCCTACACGCGCTACCTGATCAATGGATTGCGCGAGGATTTCGACATGCCGAGCGTGCCAATCCGCATCCACTACCGCTCGCCGGACAATCCCTACGAGTCGAGGAAGAAGCGCTAAGGCTCGGCAGCTGTGCGTTTATGCCATGCGCAGGCTATGCACATGGCAAACGCCTGGAGCTGCTGATGCCGAGCAAACGGCCAGCAGCAGCGTCCATTCCATGACAGTCCTTGCGGCACGAGCCGCTTCGGCAATGATCCTTCGAAACCTCGGCGACCCTACTCGAGGAACGTCGTCCGGAATCGCTCGAACATGCTCCGCTTTCCTTCAGTCGCGAAAGAGCGGATGTGCCGGGCGGCCGTCGCGGCATTCACCGTGGCGCCGAAGTGGCAGTAGCAGATGACCTTGTGCAGTTCCCTGTCGGTCAACTCGAAGAACCGCTTCGCTTCACCATAAGTGTCGTTTTCCATCCCGGCCGCACGCAGCACAGGATCCTTGAAAGCGACGGTGATCGGTGAGTTGTCGGCGCGCATGATTTCGCGTCCGGCTTCTGACTGATACTCTGTCTGGTGAAGTGTCGAGAGGTGCCGGTTGGGAAACTGCTCGAGAACTTCTGCCCAGCGTAGCAGACGGTCCCGACGCGACATCGGTGCGCGCATATGGTCTTGGTTGACATTTGCGACAGTACGCAGTTGGTCAAGCGCCTGATGTTTCATTTCTGCCTCCGTTTCAGACGATGGCTGCTTCGCCCCCTTACTTCTTGCCCTGACGTAAGATTGACTCTTGCCGCCGCGGAAGTCCAATCACGATGATAACCGGCGGCTATTTTGTGTAGTTGGAACCCCTTCTGCGCAGCTCTATTGCGGGAAGCGGCGATGCAAAGGCGCGGTGACTGAAATGGACCGCAGGACTTGTTCTGAAGGCTCAAGTATAAAGTGAACTGGAATAGATCTGCACAAGGGCGGGCGCGAGGATGGCCGTCGCCGCGCGTTCTCGTTGCTTCCAATTTGCGCTATGCTTAGCGAATGGAACGCCGGCACGCCAAACTGGTGGCAATGTTGTTGCTGGCAGCCGCCGCCGTGGCTGCCGATAGCGCTACTGCGGCAGAGCCGGAGGTGCGTTGCGCCTGCCGCAATAAGGACGGCTCGAAATACACCCTTGGCCAGATCGCCTGCATCAGGGTAGGCGAAGTGTCTTATCTCGCTCGCTGCGAAATGAACCTGAATGTCCTGACGTGGCGGAAACTGCGGGACGGCTGCCCGACGGCCCAAGCGCCGACCGGGGCGTTCTCCTCCATTGAGAGTGCTGGCAGGAACCTGGGAGTTCCATCTCAGGGGACCGTCGGGGCAACATCCGCCTCGATCCAAAAGCCGAAACTGGTGACAGCTGCCGCCGAGTAGTCAAACTGCGCTCTTGTTCAGCGCCTCACGCAGCGCCACGATCTCGGCTTCCAGGCGCGCAAGACCGGTTGCATCCCGGCCGGTAGCATTTGCGATGCAGTTCGGGATCGCGGCGGCTTTCTCCTTCAGTCTGATCCCTTCGTCGCTCAGGCGGGCAATGACGACGCGTTCATCCACCTTGCTGCGGTCGCGACGGATATAGCCAGCGGCTTCGAGGCGCTTCAGCAGCGGGGTGAGAGTGCTCGATTCCAGGAAGAGCTTTTCACCAAGGCCGCCGACGGTCTGTCCGTCTTCCTGCCAGAGCGAGACCATTACCAGGTATTGCGGGTAGGTTAGGCCAAGCGCGTCCAGCAACGGCTTGTAGACGCGATTCATCGCGTGGCCGGCCGTGTATATGGCGAAACAGATGGAACCGTCGAGTTTCAGCTGGTAGTCATTCATGGCCTGTCTCCGAAAATGCATAAACTTACATCGTACGATAAAGAATCGGAAGCGCTTTTGTATGCATGGCAGCTATGCCCAAAGTATAGGTTGCTCAATAAATAATCGTTCGCGATATAAATAGGCGTGTTCAGGACGAACCGCAACCCGAGAGGACAAGACGATGTCGACCATCAAGACCACACTTTCAGCAGCAACCATCCTGGCAGCCTCGACCCTTGGCGCCGCTGCCGATCCGGTGCTCGAACCGACGACGCAGAAATTCATCGATGCGCTTGCCGGCAGCAAGCCGATCTACACGCTGTCGCCTACTGATGCTCGCGACGTTCTGGCAGGCGCGCAGAAGATCGACGTGAAGAAGCTTCCGGCGTCCATTGAGAACAAGGTCATCAAGGCCGGCCCGACCGGCAGCATCAAGCTTCGGATCGTTCGTCCGGAAAACGCCAAGGGTACGCTGCCTGTCGTTATGTATTTCCATGGCGGCGGCTGGGTGCTCGGCGATGCTGATACGCATGACCGCCTCGTTCGCGAGATTGCCAATGGTGCCGATGCGGCGGTTGTCTTCGTCGATTACGAGCGCTCGCCGGAGGCCCGATATCCGATCGCAATCGAGCAGGCCTATGCCGCCACCAAATATGTCGCGGAGCATGCCAAGGAGTTCAAGGTCGATACGAGCCGTTTGGCTGTCGTTGGCGATAGCGTCGGCGGCAACATGACGGCTGCCGTAACGCTTCTTGCCAAGGAGCGCGGCGGTCCCGCGATCGGCCAGCAGATCCTCTTCTACCCTGTTACCGACGCCAACTTCGAGACCGGCTCCTATAATGAGTTTGCCAATGGACCCTGGCTGACGAAGGAAGCCATGAAGTGGTTCTGGAATGCTTATTTGCCGGACGAAGCCAAGCGCAAGGAGCCGACGGCATCGCCGCTGCAGGCATCGCTGGAACAGCTGAACGGCCTGCCGTCGGCACTCATCATCGTCGATGAGAACGACGTGTTGCGCGACGAAGGCGAGGCCTATGCCCGTAAGCTGTCGCAGGCCGGCGTGAACGTCACATCGGTCCGCTTTAACGGCACGATCCATGATTTCGTGCTTCTGAATGCCATCAGCGAAACGCCGGCCGTCCGTGGCGCGATCAAGCTCGCCAACGATACGCTTCGCAGCGCCTTGCACAAATAGAAGGCTCAGGTTCCGGAAGAGAGAGGCCCGGCGGTTTCGCCGGGCTTCCTGTTTTTCGGAAGCGACTTGGCGGCAAACTGCCAGGCCTTTTTCCATTTCGGCGTGATGACGCCATTGGCGGCGCGGATATTGTTGATGAACTGCTGCGTTGCCGCTTCCCAGGAATATTGCAGCGAAAGTTCACGCGCCTTTTCACGCGACGCCGAAAGGGCGGCGAGGCAGGCGGTCCGCAGGTCCTCGTTCAACGCGCCGACTTCACCATCCTCGCCGATGATGTCGAGTGGGCCGGTGACGGGGTAGGCGGCAACCGGAACGCCGCAGGCCAGCGCTTCCAGGATCGTGTTGCCGAACGTGTCGGTCTGCGACGGAAAGACGAAAACATCGGCCTGTGCGTAGATGCTGGCGAGCTGTTCGCCGAATTTAAGCCCGGTGAACAGCACATCGGGATAGCGCTTCTCCAGCTCGACCCGGGCAGGGCCATCGCCGACGACGACTTTTGAGCCGGGCAGGTCGAGGTCGAGAAAGGCCGGCAGGTTCTTTTCCAGCGCAACGCGGCCGACGGTCATGAAGATCGGGCGTGGCAGGCCGAACGGCCGCTCTTCCAGCTCCGCCGGTCGGAACTGCGTGGCGTCGATGCCGCGGCTCCAGGGCATCAAGTTGCGGATGCCCTTTTCGGACAGCTCGCGCGCAAGGCTAGGGGTTGCCACCATGCAGCCGGCGCCGGAATTGTGGAACCATCTCACGAAGGCATAGAGCCAACTCTTCGGCACGGGGAGGCGGGCCGAAACATATTCTGGAAAACGCGTATGATAGCTCGTGGAGAACGGCATGCGGTTCTTGATGCACCAGCGCCGTGCCGTCAGGCCGAGCGGGCCTTCGGTGGCGATATGCACATAGGACGGGTTGTGGTTTTCGATCTCGCGGGCAACGCGGCTGTAATTGGCGATCGAGAGACGAATTTCCGGATAGGTCGGGCAGGGAAAGCTGTTGAAGCGCTCGGGCGTCACCATCGACACCTCGACCCCTAGTTTCGCAAGTTCGCGGTTGGTGTTTTCGATCGAGCGTACGACGCCGTTCACTTGCGGATGCCATGCGTCGGTGACGATCACCAGCCGCTCCGGCAGGCTTCCCGGCGCAGCATTCGCCCAGGCCTCGCCGCTATAGCTTTTCGACGGACGTTGCAGCATGTCCTGTTTTCCATCCACGCCGCACCGGATGGGATTGCGGCGGCTTTAACCCCGGCGGGCATACGGAACGTGATTCCCGCATGCCTATTTTGAGGCTTTTCCATGATGGATTTATTACAGGACGGCTTTCGGCTGTTGCCTATAGACCGAGCTTGTCCTTCGCCACCAGCGCCCCATGTTCGCCGATGACCCGAGCGGCGATTTTCGCCGCAAAATGCGCGCTGGCTACCGCATCCTTCGTATCGAGATATTTTGAAAGGAAGGAGCCGTTGAAGCTGTCGCCGGCGCTGGTTGTATCGACGACGGTCTCGACCTTTTCGGCGGGCACGAAGCTTTCCTGGCCAGCGAAGTTCAGGGTCGCGCCTTCCGCACCATTCTTGATCAGGACGTTTGGCGCGCCGAGAGCGCGGTAGCGGCGGATGGTGGCTTCGATGGAATCGTCACCGAAATGCGAGGCTTCGTCATCGAAGCTCGGCATGACGAGGCTGGAGGAGCGGGCGCCTTCGCTGATGGTCGTGTGCATGACGTCGTAGCTCGACCAGAGGCGCGGGCGGATGTTCGGATCGAAGACGACGAACTTGCCGGCCGCCTTGGCGCGACGGGTTTCAGCCAGCAGCGTGTCGGCATCTTCGCGCGGCAGGATCGCCAGCGTGATGCCTGAGAAATACACCACGTCCGATGCTTCGATGGCTTCGCGCAGGCGATCGGGATCGGCGGCGAGGAGCTTGGCTGCCGAGTTGTCGCGCCAGTAACTGAAGGAGCGCTCCCCGTCCTTCAGGCTGATCATGTAGAGACCCGGCGCCTTGCCCCTGATACGGCGGATAAAGCCGGTGCCGATGCCCGCGTCTTTGAAGAACGCGATCATTTCCTCCGACATCGCATCGTCGCCGAGCGCCGTGAAATAGTCGACGTTCCAAGACGGCTGCATGCAGGCACGCGCGTACCAGGCGGTATTGAAGGTATCGCCGGCGAAGCCCTTTCTCAGCAGGCCGCGGCCTGCCTGAGAAAGCTCCACCATGCATTCGCCGATCGACAGAAAACGTCCGCCCAAAGTTGCCTCCTGAAATTCCGTGTTTGCTGATTACGCGGACAGGCGTTTGGAGGCAAGCGCTGACACGCCTGTTGGCGAGGCAACCTTAGCCGATTTCTGGGCAGCCGCGACGGTTGGCGAAGACGATACGGTCGGGACCATAACGCGTCCAGCCACGAACCGTTACGCTGCGGTCCGTAACACGAACGACCTCCGCACGGCGTAATCCGGAGTCACGAGCGGCCATCACTGCCTCGCGCGGGCTGCAGCCTCTGCGGTAGTCAGGGTAGCGATCGTATCGATCGTATCGATCGCGGTCGCGATCATAGATACGGACGCCATCGGGACCGATGCGGAACTGAAGGTCCTGAGCCTGAGCAAAGGATATCGGCGCTGCCACGCCGCTGAGAGTGAGTGCCAGTACGAGGCCAGTCTTGGCAATCAGTTTGAGCATTTTGTTCTCCTTTCGCGCCCTATCCAGACCCCGCGCACTACGCAAAAACAACTGCCCCGGCGCTCAAATTGTTCCGCTCGGAAGGGCGCATTGGACCTAGGTCGCATGTCGCCAGCGACCTAGCCATTTAGACGCGTAGCTATCGATCCATGTGGTAGCAGGCCGCCGTTTGATTTGGCCGCACCTGTTCGGTCGGTGGCATTTCGGTGCGGCAGATGTCCGTCGCCTTCCAGCAGCGCGGCGAGAAGACACAACCTTTCGGCGGGTTGAGAGGTGAGGGCGGATCGCCTTGCAGGCGGATGCGCGTACGCTGGCGGGCAAGCTTCGGGTCGGGGATCGGTGCGGCCGAAAACAAGGCCTGCGTATAGGGATGCGCAGGCCTTTCGAACACCGTCTGGCAATCGCCGGCTTCCACGACCTTGCCGAGATAGAGCACCAGCACGTCGTCTGAAATCAACCGGACGACGGAGAGGTCATGGCTGATGAAGATCAGCGTCAGGCCGAATTCCTTGCGGAGCTTGCGCAGCAACGTGATGACCTGGCCCTGGATCGAGACGTCGAGCGCCGAGACGGGCTCGTCGCAAATGATTAGCTTCGGCCTTGTGACGACGGCGCGGGCAATGCCGATGCGCTGCGCCTGGCCGCCGGAAAACTCATGCGGGTACCGATTGATCATTTCCGGCACGAGACCGACGGCGCTCATGATTTCGCGCACGCGCTCCAGTCTCTGTGCCTTGTTGAGTTTCGGTTCGAAGACGGTCAGTGGTTCGGCAATAATGTCGCCCACGGTCATGCGCGGATCGAGCGAGGCGATCGGATCCTGGAAGATGATCTGCATGTCGCGGCGCGCGGCACGCATTTCCTCTTCGGAAAGATCGAGAAGATTGCGGCCCTGCCAGAGGATGCGGCCGTTCTGCGACTTCAACAGTCGCAGGATGGACCGGCCGAGGGTGGATTTGCCGCAACCGGATTCACCGACGATACCGAGCGTGCGGCCTTCCTTGAGGTCGAAGCTGACATTGTTGACGGCGGTCAGGACCAGCGGCGGCTTGAAGAAGCCCTTCGCGGGCAGTTCAAACTGGGTCGTCAGGTTTTCGACCCTCAGAAGCGATCGCTCAGACATGATTCAAGAGCTCCTCCGTGCGCGGGAAGGGGTGGAAACAAGCGGCGCAGTGCTGCGGCGCCAGCGTTTCGAGCGGCGGGGGACGATCGATACAGTCTTCCTCAACCTTGGGACAGCGCGGGGAGAAGTTGCAGCCCTTCGGCAGGTGCTGCAGATTCGGCGGCCTGCCGGGAATGACGACGAGCTGGTCGACGTCCTGGTCGGGGCGCGGGATCGCGGCATGCAACGCGGCCGTATAAGGATGCGCCGGATTTTCGAAGAGCTCGTCCACGGGTGCTTCCTCGACGATGCGCCCCGCATACATGACCGCCACGCGATCGGCGAGGCCCGCGACGACGCCGAGATCGTGGGTGATCATCGCCAGCGCCGTATTCATCTCGGCCGTCAGATCGTTGAAGAGATCGAGGATTTGCGCCTGTATCGTGACATCGAGCGCCGTCGTCGGCTCGTCAGCGATCAGGAGCTTCGGTTTCGTAAGCAGCGCCATGGCAATCACGATGCGCTGGCGCATGCCGCCCGACAGTTCGTGCGGAAAGAGATTAAAGCGGCGGGCAGGGTCGGGAATGCCAACACGTCTTAGCATATCGAGCGCCTCGGCGGAGGCGGCGCGGGCCGTGAAGCCGCGGTGAATCTCAAGCTGTTCCGTCAGTTGCCGGGAAATCTTGAGAGACGGGTTCAAGGCGGTCATGGGATCCTGGAACACCATGGCCATGTCCTTGCCGCGCACCCGATCGAGTTCGCGCGGCTTCAGCGATAGCACATCCTTGCCTTCAAGCAGAGCCTGGCCGGTGGTCTTGCCGTTCTTCGCGAGCAGTCCCATGATCCCCAGGAAGGTCTGGCTCTTGCCCGAGCCGGACTCGCCAACGATCGCGATGCGCTCGCCGCGCTTGATCATGAGGTTCATGTTGGACACGGCTTTCACCTCGCCGTCAGGCGTCTTGAAGGTGATCGCGTAATCCTTGAGTTCGAGAAGGACGTCAGTCTTCGTTTCCTGGGGCATATCAGCGATCCTTCGGGTCGAACGCGTCGCGCAGGCCATCGCCGATGAAGAGCAGGCCGAGCAACAGTGCGACGAGGAAGCTCGCCGGGAAGATCAGCAGCCAGGGCATGCTCTCCATGGCATCCGTGCCTTCGGCAATCAGCGTGCCGAGCGATGTCAGCGGCTCCTGGACGCCGAAGCCGAGATAGGAGAGGAAGCTCTCCGTGGCGATGATTTCGGGAACCGTCAGTGCCGCGAAAATGACAACCGGGCCGACGAGGTTTGGAATGATGTGCTTCAGGATAATCTTGAACGGCCGCTGCCCGGAGGCGCGGGCGGCCTCAATGAATTCCCGCTGCTTGATCGACAGTGTCTGGCCGCGCACGATGCGGGCCATCGTCAGCCATTCCAGTGCGCCGATCGCTGCAAACAGCAGATAGACGTTGCGGCCGAAGATCACCATCAGCAGGATGACGAAGAGGATATAGGGAAGCGCATACATGATGTCGACGAAGCGCATCATGACCGCATCCAGCTTGCCGCCGATATAGCCGGAGATGGCGCCGTAGAGCACGCCGATGACGACGGAGACCAGGGTCGCCGTCACGGCGACCGCTAACGAAACGCGGGTACCGTAAAGCGTGCGGGCCAGCAGGTCGCGGCCGTTCGGATCGGTGCCGAAATAGTGTCCGGTTTCGATCGACGGTGGAATGCGAAAGGCGGCCCAGTCCGGATCTTCATAGTTGAAGGGAATGACATAGGGGCCGAGGAAGGCGACGAGGACGAGCAGCACCAGCACGGCGATGGAGATCACCGCGGCCTTGTTGCGCGACAGGCGCCTGAGCGCATCCCTGGTCAGCGAACGGCCCTCTGGCGCAAGGCCCTCGGCTTCCAGCAGCTCGGCGGCGAGCAGTTCCCGTTTTGCGGGGTTGAGGATCATCTGTTTCTCACTTTCGGATCGAGCCACGCATAGGCGATGTCGACGAGAAGGTTGAGGAACACGATCAGCACCATGTAGAAGATGACCGTTCCAAGAACCATGCCGTAGTCGCGGTTCAGGGCTGCATTGACGAAATAGCGGCCGATGCCGGGCAATCCGAAGATGCTTTCGACAACCAGCGAGCCGGTGAGAAGGTAGCTGGCCGCCGGCCCGAGATAGGAAACGACCGGCATCATGGCAGGTTTCAGCGCATGCCGCATGATGGTGAGACGCGGGCCGATGCCTTTCGACTTGGCGGTGCGGATGAAGTTCTGGTTCATGACCTCGATCATCGAGCCACGGGTGATACGCGAGATGCGCCCCGCATGCGGCAGCGCAAGAACGATGATCGGCAGAATGAGAAATTTGATCGATCCGTCACCCCAACCGCCGACGGGAAACCAGCCGAGATGAATACCGAAGACAAGCTGCAGAATGGGGGCGATGAGGAAGTTAGGCAGCACGACGCCAACGAGCACCATTGCACCCAGCCAGTAGTCCGGAGCGCGGTTCTGATAAAGGGCTCCAAGACAGCCTGCAGTGATGCCGACGAGGATGGCGAGCAGAAAAGCGGCGGTACCAATCGTGAATGTGTAGGGCAGGCCGAGCATGATCTGCTGCGCGACCGTGAAATCTTCGCTGGCAAAAGAAGGGCCGAGATCGCCTCTCAAGAGATCGCCGACATAGATCAGGTATTGCTGGATCAGCGGCTTATCCAGATTGTAGTGGGCCGCAAGGTTCTTCAGGATCACCGGCGGCAACGGTCTTTCGCTATCGAAGGGACCGCCGGGGGCAAGGCGCAAAGTGAAAAAGCAGGCTGTGACGGCGATCCAGAGGACAGGGATCGTCGACAGCAGACGACGGAGTGCATATTTGATCATGGGCGTGGACCGGCCCTTCCCGCAAGCGGCGGGAAGGGCCGTTTTTCCTTACTCTTTCATCGACAGCCAGCGCGTGCGGTGGATGTCCTGCACGTTGTCGACGAAGCCGTCTATCTTCGGCGAGACGACGTTCTTGGAGACGTAGTAGTAGATCGGAAGGGCGGCGGAATCATCCAGTGCGATCTGCTCGGCCTTCTTGAAGAGTTCGGCCCGCTTCGTCAGGTCGCTCTGAGCATTACCGTCCTTGATCAGCTTGTCATATTCCGGATTCGACCAGCGGCCGTAGTTCATCTGAACGCCGGTGACGAGCAGGTTCAGGAAGTTGTCCGGGTCATTGTAGTCGGCGAGCCATCCGGCGCGGCCGATCTGCACTTCGCCGCGCTGCAGCTGGTCGTAGTGCACCTTGGTTTCGGCGTTGACGAGCTCGACATTGACGCCCAGCGGCTTCCACATGGAGGCGATCGCCACGGCGATGCGCTTGTGGTTGTCGTTGGTGTTGTACTTCAGCTCAGCCGTCAGCGGGTGGTCAGGACCGAAGCCGGCTTCCTTGAGAAGCTTCTTGGCTTCTTCGACCTTGTCCTTGTAGGGCATGTCCTTCCAGGACACGTACGCCGGCTCGCCATAGTTTGCCGTGCCCGGCGGGACCCAGGAATAGGCCGGCAGTTCGCCGGTTCCGAGGATCTGCGGGCCGATGACTTCGCGGTTGATCGCCATGGAGAGAGCCTGGCGGACGCGCTTGTCGCTGAAGGGCGGCTTGGCGGAATTGATGACGTAGTAGTAGAGGCCGGAGAACGGCGCCACGTGCGCCTGGCCCGGCAGGTTCTTCTTCATCCACTCGTACTGGTCGGTCGGGAAGTCGGTGAGGATGTCGAACTCGCCGGCGCGATAGCGCTTCAGCGCGGCTTCCTGGTCCTCGAGCACGAAGAATTTCGCGCCGTCGATCTTGAGATCCTTCACGCCGTAATACTGGTCGTTCTTGACGGTGGTGACGTGAGAGCCCGGAACCCACTCAACCGGCTTGTAGGGGCCGTTGGTGACGATGTTGCCGATCTTCACCCAATCCTGCCCCTTGGCTTCGACCACATGCTTCGGCAGCGGATAGGCCGTGTAGTGCATCAGGGCGTTGATGAAGTAGGGGGTGGGGTTTTCGAGGGTGATTTCCAGCGTCTTGTCGTCGATTGCCTTGACGCCGAGCTGGTTGGGATCGGTGATCTCGCCCTTGTTGATCTTTTCCGCGTTCTTGATGGTGAACTGGAGATAGGCGTAGTCGGCGGCGTTCTTCGGGTCGACGAGGCGCTGGAAGGCGAAGACGAAGTCTCCGGCCGTTACCGGCTGGCCATCCGACCATTTGATCCCGTCACGAAGCTTGAAGGTGTAGACCTTGCCGTCGTCGGAAATCTTCCAGCTTTCGGCTTGGCCGGGAATCGGATTATCCTTGGCGTCTTCAGTGACCAGGCCTTCAAAGATGTCGCCGGCAATGCGATTCTCCCAGTCGCCGGACAGCTTTTGCGGATCGAGCGACGTAGGATCGCCGCCGTTATGGATGTTGAGCGTGGCCGCATGGGCCGAGAACGCCAGCAATGTGCCAAGCATTGCCGAAGCTAGAAATTTTTTCGTTAAATGGTTCATGATGGCCCCACCTTTCTAGGCTTTTTCGCCTATTCTTAGTGATTTTTTCCCGGTTTTGACCTGTTACGTGCAAGTCAAACGCAGCTTATCCCAAAGGCTTGGCGTTGCAACCCCCAATTACCGAGCGTCGATCGACATGTGGACAAGCCCGTGAGCGGCATTTGCTTTGCCGTCCGCGTCTCTCCCAAAAGAGGTCGCTGGTGCAGTTGTTTTTTGTTTTCCGGGCTTTAGTCTGTGGGCCTTCTAACGATACGGGAGATCCGGCAAATGGCAATTCAGGCAGCGGACTGGTGGCGAGGGGCGGTTATCTATCAGGTTTATCCACGCTCGTTTCAAGACACGAACGGTGACGGCCTCGGCGACCTGAAGGGCATTACCCGTCGCCTCCCGCATATCGCCAGCCTCGGCGTCGACGCGATCTGGCTCGCGCCGTTCTTCAAGTCGCCGATGGCGGACATGGGCTATGACGTTTCGGACTATTGCGATGTCGATCCGATCTTCGGGACGCTTGCCGATTTCGATGAGATGATGGCTGCCGCCCATTCGCTGGGCTTGAAAGTCATCATCGACCAGGTGATCTCGCATACGTCCGACCAGCATCCGTGGTTTGTGGAGAGCCGCTCCAGCCGAACGAATCCCAAGGCGGACTGGTACGTCTGGTCCGATCCGAAGCGCGACGGCACGGCGCCTAACAACTGGCTTTCGATCTTCGGTGGGCCGGGCTGGGAATGGGACGGGGTGCGGCGTCAATACTACCAGCACAATTTCCTGACGTCGCAGCCCGACTTGAACTTCCATAACAAGGAGGTGCAGGAAGCAGTGTTGAAGACGGTGAAGTTCTGGCTCGATCGCGGCGTCGACGGCTTCCGGCTCGATACGGTCAACTACTACTTCTGCGACAGGCTGCTTCGTGACAATCCGCCTCATGAGCCGGATGTCAGCGACGGTGGCCTCGATGCGCCCGATAGCAATCCCTACGGCATGCAGAACCATCTCTACGACAAGACGCAGCCGGAAAATCTTGGATTCCTGAAGCGTTTGCGTGGCCTGCTCAATCAGTATGAGGCGCGAACGACGGTCGGAGAGGTGGGCGACGGGGCGCGGTCGCTGAAGACTGTCGCTGCTTATACGGCCGGCGGCGACAAGCTCCACATGTGCTACACCTTCGATCTGCTCGGTCCGGATTTCACGGCCGCACATATCCGCAATTGCGTCGAAAGCTTTCAGAGTATGGTCGTCGACGGTTGGGTTTGCTGGGCCTTCTCCAACCATGATGTCCAACGCCATGTGAGCCGGTTCTCAAGGACCGTGGAAGAGCGGCCGCTGATCGCCAAGCTGGCGATTTCGGTGCTTGCGGCGCTGCGCGGCTCGATTTGCCTCTACCAGGGAGAAGAGCTCGGATTACCCGAAGCGGAGCTTGCATTCGAGGATCTGCGCGATCCCTACGGCATCCGCTTCTGGCCCGCCTTCAAGGGCCGCGACGGGTGCCGGACGCCAATACCCTGGGAAGCCGGCAAGGCGCATGCGGGGTTCACCTCGGCGGAGAAAAGCTGGCTGCCGGTTCCTTACGAGCAGGCTGCCCTTTCCGTCGATACGCAGATTGCAGACGCCGACTCCGTGCTCACGCACTATCGGCGGACACTGGAATTCCGGAAGCGGTATCCGGCGCTCATCGACGGCGACATGGAATTCGTCGGGACCAACAAGGATCTTCTGACATTCACACGCGGGAAGGGCGCAGAGAAACTGCTCTTCGTGTTCAACCTGACGCGAGAACCGGTGGAGTTCCGGCTGCCCACCGGTATGAAGCTCGGCGAGCCGGTCGACATGCCGGGTACCGGCGGCGACATTGTCGCGGCGGGAACTGTGAAGCTCGGAGCGCTGGATATGTTTTGTGGAGGAATAAGCAATTATCTCGAATAGCTCGAACGCAACCCTGCGTCTACTTCAGCAGCTTGTCGTAGTCCCCGTGTGAGCCGATCCACCACCAGATGAAGTCATCTCCATCTCTGACAGCCAAAGCTCTCCATGAACTGCCAATGCGCGCGGACCAGAAACGTCCCACGTTCTTGAAATGCAAAGACGGGTGCTTCGGATTCGATTTAAGTAGAGCAAAACTCTCGTCGGCTACCTTTCGGACTCGCTCCGGCAAGCCATCGTATGCTTTCCAGAAGTCAGCGGTGGCGTGGTGTTTCAAAGCTCGCGCGTCTTTCCCATACGAAAGTCGGCCAGCGCTTTGTCTGCAAGATGATCGAGCTTCCCGCTGACAGCATCTGCTTCGATCTGCCTGTCCCAACGTTCCGCCTGAAGGGCTTCGAACCATGCAGAAAAGGCTTCGAACTCCTTGGGTCCAAGTTCGCTGACGGATTTCTCAATCTGTTCAAGCTTCGTCATGAGTAGTTCCTCCGAACCCTTTAATTAAGCGCTCGCTTTGCATTTGCCAACATATGTCACCCGATCAAAACGAACCGGTCCACGTCCACCATGCCCCTGTCAGAAATCTTCAGATGCGGGATCACCGGCAGCGGCAGGAAGGCGAGCTGGAGGAACGGTTCTTCGAGCGTGGCGCCGAGTGCGAAGGCAGCCTGGCGGAGATGGTGGAGGGTGTCGCGGACTTTCTCGTAGGGTTCGAGGCTCATCAACCCGGCGACGGGGAGCGCGATTTCGGCGGTGACCTTGCCGCCCTCCGCGACGACGAAGCCGCCCTTGATTTCTCCGAGGCGGTTGGCGGCGAGTGCCATATCATCCTCGTCGACGCCGACGACGCAGATATTGTGGCTGTCATGACCAACGGTCGAGGCTATCGCCCCTTTCTTCAAGCCAAAGCCCTGGACGAAGCCATTGGCGTGGTTGCCGTTCTTGCCGTGGCGCTCGATGACCGCGACCTTGATGATATCGTTCACCAGGTCGATATCGGTCTGGTTGCCCTTCACAGGAAGGCGATGGCGGCGGAATTCGGTGATGATTTTGCCGGGCGTGACACCGATCACCGGTGTTTCGCCCTCCGCGACCGGAACGCCGAAATGCATGGCCTGAACGGGCCGTGCCTTGACGCTGTCGAGGCCAATCGGCGCGACCGGCTTGCGGGTGGCGAAGAGTTCGTCCGAAACGCGGCGGCCTGCGGAAAAGACGATTTCCGCCTTGCAGCGCTCAAGACTGTCGATGACGGCGAGATCGGCCCGCCAACCGGGAGCGACAAGGCCGCGATCCATCAGCCCGAAGGCGCGGGCGGCGGAGATCGAGGCGGCCCGGTAGATCGCCAGCGGTTCTACGCCATTGGCGATTGCGGTGCGGATCATGTAATCGAGGTGGCCCTGTTCGGCGATGTCGAGCGGATTGCGGTCGTCGGTGCAGAGCGCCAGATAGGGCGACAGACGCTCGGTGATGATCGGCATCAGCGCATGCAGGTCCTTCGAGACCGAGCCTTCACGCACCAGGATGTGCATGCCCTTGCGGATTTTTTCGAGGGCTTCCGCTGCCGTGGTGCACTCGTGTTCCGTCCGGATCCCTGCTGAGAGATAGCCGTTGAGGTTCATGCCGCGCAGAAGCGGCGCGTGACCGTCAATATGGCCGCCCTGGAAGGCTTCGAGTTTTTCCATGCAGACCGGATCCTTATGGATCACGCCGGGAAAATTCATGAACTCGGCAAGGCCGATAACTTTGGGATGGCCGCGGAAGGGCAGAAGCTTTCCGATCGGCAGATCGGCGCCCGATGTTTCGAGGTGTGTGGCGGGAACGCAGGAGGAGAGCTGGACGCGGATGTCCATGATCGTCTCAAGCGATGAATCGAGAAAGAAGCGGATGCCTTCCTCGCCCAGCACATTGGCGATTTCGTGCGGATCGCAGATGGCCGTGGTGACGCCGTAGGGCAGGACGCAGCGGTCGAATTCATGTGGCGTCACGAGCGAGGACTCGATGTGCAGGTGGGTGTCAATGAAGCCCGGAACGACGATCTTGCCTGAGATGTCGATCTCGGTTGTGCCCTCATATGTCCCGCATGTGCCGACGATACGATCGCCGCCGATGGCGATGTCGGATTCGACCAGTTCGCCGGTTACGAGTTCAAAGAACCGTCCGCCCTTCAGGACGATATCGGCCGGGATCCGGCCCGTGCCCTGATCGATGAGGCGTTCGAGGTTGGTGGTCATGGGCATCCTCACTTCGGGTTATGCGCCCGTTATAGCCGATGTGCTGGACAAAATGACATAAACAGGCTGCTCCACAAACGAAAACGGGCGCCGACAGGCGCCCGTTCGCGAAAATACCGATATCAGCCCTTATTCGGCCGGTACGATCTTGCCGCCTTCCCACTTGTAGAGCGAGAAGCTCTGCGAGGTGAGGTCGCCGGTTTCGCCATAGGTGAGTTTGCCGATTGCGGTTGCGACGGGCTCGCCGCTCTTGAGGGCGGTTGCAACAGCTTCGGCATCCTCGGCGCTGCCTGCCTTCTCGATGCCGGCCTTCAAGACTTCCACGGCGGCATAGGCGTTCAGCGTAAAGGCTTCCGCCGGGATGTTCTTGGCTGCGAGCGCATCGGAAGCGGCCTTCGAATCCGGGCTCTTCGTCGCATCGGAGGCGTTGGTGAAGACCGTGCCTGCGGCAGCTTCCGTTCCGATGTTCCAGAATTCGGTGTTCGACAGCCCGTCACCGCCGATGATCGTCGCCTTGACGGCAAGGTCGGCCAGCTGGCGGGCCAGCAGGCCGCCTTCCGGATGGTAGCCGCCGAAGTAGACGACATCGACCTTCTCGGCCTTCAGACGGGTGGTGAGCGCGCTGAAATCCTTGTCGCCGGGGGTGACCGCGTCGTCGATTACTTCCTTGATGCCGCCGGCGTTCAGTGTCGCCTTGAAGGCATCAGCGAGGCCTTTGCCATAAGCGCCCTTGTCATTGATGATGGCGATGCGCTTGTCCTTGAAATTCTTCAGGACGTATTGAGCGGCAACTTCGGCTTGTTGGTCGTCGCGGCCGCAGGTCCGCAGAATGTTGGTCAGGCCGCGCTTGGTGAGGTCCGGTGCGGTCGCCGTCGGGGTCACCATCAGGATGCCGTTTTCGGCCAGAACGTCGGAAGCCGGAATGGCGACGCCGGATGTCACGGGGCCGACGACGAAGCGAATGCCTTCGCCGACGAGCTGGTTTGCGGCGGAAACGCCCTGCTTCGGCTCACCCGCGTCATCGGCGGTCTTCAGGACAACCTTTTCGCCGAGAATGCCGCCTTTCTTGTTGATCTCGTCAACGGCCGTCTGCGCGCCGTTCTTCACCTGGTCGCCATAGGCGGCAACCGGACCGGTCAGCGGCGCGATGAGGCCGATGGTGATATCGGCATGGGCAAGTGGCGCAAAGGCCAGCGATGCGACAAAGGTCGCGCCAGTCAAAGTCTTCAGATTCATTTTCTCTCTCCTTGGGTGGGGCTTGCGCCCGCGATGACTGCCGCGACAGCGAAACCAGTTCGTTCAATAACCCCAAGGGGTGCGCCAATGGACGACGGTTACGGTGCGGTCAATGCGTCCATCCGGCCACGTTTGGCTTCGAAGGATGCAGCGCAATTCTCTATGAATTTTGCTGAGATTCCGCAAGGAAATAACAAAAAGCGGCCCGCAATCGTCCGATCCGGACGCTGCGGGCCGCGAAATCTTCAATTTAGATGTTGTTTTGCAGAATTTCGCGCAGTTTTCCGAAGAGCTCGTCGATATGCTTCTTCTCGATGATGAGCGGGGGAGACAGCGCGATGATGTCGCCGGTCGTGCGGATCAGCAGTCCGTTTTCATAGGCTCTCAGGAAGGCGGTGAAGGCACGCTTGGTCGGCTGGCCGGCGATCGGATCGAGCTCGATTGCGCCGATCAGGCCGGTGTTGCGGATGTCGATGACGTTCGGGCAATCCTTCAGCGAGTGAAGGGCGTCGGCCCAGTAGTCCGAGAGTTCGGCAGCGCGGGTGAGCAGTCCTTCTTCCTTGTAGGTGTCGAGCGTTGCGAGAGCCGCTGCAGACGCGATCGGGTTACCGGAATAGGTGTAACCATGGAAGAACTCGATCATATGCTCCGGGCCGCTCATGAACACGTCGTGGATTTCCGAGGTCACGAAGACGGCGCCCATTGGGATCACGCCGTTGGTCAGGCCCTTGGCGGTCGTGATCATGTCCGGCTTGACGTCGTAATATTGAGCCGCGAAGGGGGCGCCGAGACGGCCGAAGCCGGTGATGACTTCGTCGAAGATCAGCAGAATGCCGTGCTTGGTGCAGATTTCGCGCAGCTTCTGCAGGTAGCCCTTCGGCGGAATAAGAACGCCGGTCGAGCCGGCGACCGGCTCAACGATGACGGCGGCAATTGTCGAAGCGTCGTGTAGCGTAACAATGCGTTCCAGCTCGGTTGCGATATCGCCGCCATGCTCAGGTTCGCCGCGTGTGAACTGGTTCTTGCCCGGCAGGTGGGTGTGCGGCATGTGGTCGACGCCGGTCAGCAGCGTGCCGAACATCTTGCGGTTGGAGACAATGCCGCCGACGGAGATGCCGCCGAAGTTGACGCCGTGATAGCCGCGTTCGCGGCCGATCAGGCGGAAGCGTGAGCCATTGCCTTTCACGCGATGATAGGCGAGGGCCACCTTGAGCGCGGTCTCGACGGACTCGGACCCTGAGTTGGTATAAAGAACGTGGTTCATGCCTTCCGGCGCGATGTCGACAAGGCGATTTGCCAGTTCGAAGGCCTTGGGGTGGCCGAGCTGGAAGGCCGGGGCATAGTCGAGTTCACCGGCCTGTTCGCGGATCGCCTCGGTGATCTTGGGACGGCAGTGGCCGGCATTGACACACCAGAGGCCAGCAGTGCCGTCGAGAACCTGACGGCCATCATGCGTCGTGTAGTACATGTCCTTGGCGCTGACGAACAGGCGCGGTTCCTTCTTGAATTGCCGGTTTGCCGTAAACGGCATCCAGAAGGCGCGAAGATCGTTTGGTGTATTGAGGCGATTGGACATGCTGTTCTCCTGGCTGCGGCGAGCTGTTCCCGAGGGGTTTGAACCCATATTTTTACTGTCCGGTCAAAGTATCAGGGCTTCTTGGGGCGTCAAGCCACGGTAGTCGTCTCTTATGCGGTATTCCCAATGGTCGGTGCACAAGGTACCCCGGGAAGGAGTGTGGCTTCCGGCGGGTCGTGGGCTCACGTGAAAACAAACAAGACCGGCAAGCGGGAACTTGCCGGTCCAAGAAAATCCTATCGTGCTGAAATACTGCTTACCGTGCCATTCCGGATACATCCCTTTGTCGGCACGGCTTTATGGCGGACATTATGTCTGCGCTAAGTATCAGGCTGCGGATCTGCTGCGGTCCTGTACCGCATAGATATCCTCGAGCGTCGCCAGTATCTTCATTACCGGTTCCGAGTTGCTCGAGTAGTAAATGGTCTGGGCGTCGCGGCGCGTCTTTACCAGTTTTTGTGCTCGGAGCTTCGAGAGGTGCTGCGAAAGGGCAGACTGGCTAAGACCAACTTGCGTCGCAAGTACGCCGACAGGAATTTCACCTTTGACGAGGCTGCAGAGGATCAGGAGGCGCTTGGGATTCGCCATCGCTGACAGAAGGGCGGCCGCGGCGTTAGAGTGGTCTGACAAATCGATAGTTTCCATAATTACATTCTTCCTAGGCGAATCGCATATCCGTGCAGGCACAGGGCGTTAAGGGGCTGGGGCTGGACCTGCAAAAACTAGCAAGTCGCTCAGAAGATTGTATATACCTAAATTTCACGTATCTAGTATGCTGTTTTAGATATATGTGACACAATGTCCGCCGGGTCGTCGACGGGTGCCTTGAATTCACAACGTCTAAGCAAATCACCGGAAATTGCGTCGAACCCGCCGCAATCTACTCCGCATATGCGCCATGCCGCGCCATATGGCCCCTTAAACAGCCTTGCAAGCGCCTCGGATAGATTGGGATCCCGCTCTAGTAAATCTTGCACTATTCGCTGTGCTTGAGCGGCGACGGCTTCGTTGGCCGCTGAAAGAATCACCAGATCGGCACCTTCCAGAATATAGGCGCGGCCAAAACCGCCGTTGAGGCTCGCCGATTGCGGCACAAGGCGGAAGAAGCGGGAGTCCGCGAAATCGATGTAGAGCTTAGCCTTCGCATGCCGGTCGAGGAAGCGCGTACGAATGCGATCATGAACCGCGCTTTCTCTTTCAACCGGCTCGGCTATGCATTGGGTGGTGAGCCTCGGATGCGTTAGCGGATCGCCACTGCCCGGCTCGCCGGTCAAGAGAGATGAGCGCGGATCGGCGTCGAGCGCTTTCGTATGCGCCGACAACGCCGAAACGAGAATGACGGGAACGCCGTCGATATCGGTGCCCAGCAGCACACGGCTTGCGACGGGAAAGCCGGTCCCGGGATCGAGGACCGCGAGGCTGCCGTAGCGCGCGCCGCGCAGCAGGACGCGGGCAAGCGTGCGGGCTTCGTCGTCCGTCTCCCGCAAAACCGAAGCTCTATCTTTCATGTCCACTTTTCTGACGGAAGCGGATGGGAGGATCAAGCCTGTTCTTTGCGCCGGTGGCGGGTCAGGCCGCTGACGATATCCTGTGCCGAAATCGTGCCGATGACCGCGCCGTTGTCGACGACACCAATGCTGCCGGGCTGGCGGGCGAGGGCGTCGAGAATATCGACGAGCGGCGTTTCGGCGCGTGCCGTGGCGCTGACGGTCGATCCCGCGGCATGGCTGAGGCCAGGCTGCATGACGTCCTTCGCGGTCAGCATCGTGATCGGGTTCATGTGCTGCACGAAGTCCGCGACGTACTGGTCCGCCGGATTTTTCACGATGTCCTGCGGCGTACCGCACTGGATGATGCGGCCGCCCTCCATGATGGCGATGCGGTTGCCGATGCGGAAGGCCTCGTCCAGGTCATGGCTGACGAAGAGGATCGTCTTTTTCAGGCGCCGCTGGAACTCAAGCAGCTCGTCCTGCAGGCGGGTGCGGATGAGCGGATCGAGCGCAGAGAACGGTTCATCCATCAGCAGGATCGGCGCGCCCGTGGCAAAGGCACGTGCGAGGCCGACGCGCTGCTGCATGCCGCCTGAAAGCTCGTTGACCTTGCGGTTCGCCCATTTCGTCAGGTTGACGAGTTCCAGTTGTTCGCCGACGCGCTTCTTGCGTTCGGCCTCCGGGACTCCGGCAAGTTCGAGGCCGAAGCCGACATTGTCCGAAACGGTCCGCCAAGGCAGCAAGGCAAACTGCTGGAACACCATGGAGACGGTGTGCATGCGCAGATCGCGCAGCGCTTTCGGGCTGCATTTATAAGGGCTGACCGGGCCATTCGCGGTTTGCACCGAAACCCCGCCCCGCACCACCGGTGCGAGGCCGTTGACCGCGCGCAGCAGTGTCGATTTGCCCGAGCCGGAAAGCCCCATGAGCACAAGGATTTCGCCTTCCTCGACGGTGAGCGAGGCATCGGCGACGCCCAGCACCAGGCCGGTCGAGGCGCCGATCTCGTCGCGGGTTTTTCCCTGATCGACGAGCGGGAGTGCGGTTTCCGGCTTGTCACCGAAGATGATGCTGACATTGTCGAAGCGGACCGAGGTCATGCGCCATCTCCTTCACCCGCGGTGCGGAACATGCGGTCGAGAATGATTGCCAGGATGACGATGCAGAGACCGGCTTCGAAGCCCTTGGCGACGTTGACGGTATTGAGCGCGCGCACCACCGGTACGCCCAACCCGTCGGCACCGACGAGCGCAGCGATGACCACCATCGATAGCGACAACATGATCGTCTGAGTGAGGCCCGCCATGATCTGCGGCGTGGCGAAGGGAAGTTCGACCTTTCTAAGCACCTGCATCGGCGTCGCGCCAAAGGATTCAGCTGCTTCGACAAGCGAAGGCGGCGTGGAGATGATGCCGAGACGCGTGAGGCGGATAGGCGCGGGGATCGCGAAGATGACGGTTGCGATCAAACCCGGAACCATGCCGAGGCCGAAGAGGATCAGCGCCGGGATCAGATAGACGAAAGTTGGAATGGTCTGCATCAGATCGAGAACCGGGCGCAGCACCGAATAGACCCAGGCGCGGCGCGCAGCCGCGATGCCAAGCGGAATGCCGACGATCATGCTCACGAAGGTTGAGGCGAGAACGAGCGCAAGCGTCTCCGTGGTTTCCTTCCAGTAGCCCTGGTTCATGATGAGCAGCAGGCCGAGACAGGTAAAGACGGCAACGGTGACCGACCGCCGCAGCCACCATGCAATCGCACCGATCGCGACGATGACGATCAAGGGGTTCGGCGCCTGCAACACGAAGAGTAGCGCGTCGATGACGTGCGATAACAGGGAGGCGAGCTGGTTGAAGAACCAATCAGCGTTGGTTGTCAGCCAATCCACAAAGGACTTGGCCCAAGGACCAATCGGAATTTTAGCGTCGGTAATCCAGTTCAAGGGCTCGCCTATCCAAAAAGAGCAACAGATCGCAATGAGGATGGAAACGGGGCAGAATCCGCTGCCCCGTTTGCGTCATCGTCAGAGACCGAGGCTTTTCTTGACGGCCGCAAGGCCATCACCGCTGCCATCGCGCGTCTTGACACCAGAGAGCCAGGGCTCCAGCGCCGATGGATTGGCCTTCAGCCATTCCGTCGCCGCTTTCTCCGGCTCTTCGCTGTCATTCATGATCTTGCCCATGATCTGGTTTTCCATGTCGAGCGTGAAAACCAGGTTCTTGATCAGCGCGCCGGCGTTCGGGCAGTCGCCGAAATAACCGGCCCGGACATTGGTGAAGACCTTGGCGCCGCCGAAGTCGGGGCCGAAGACGTCGTCACCGCCAGCGAGGTAGGTGAGCTTGAAGTTGCTGTTCATCGGATGGGGCTCCCAGCCGAGGAAAACCACTGGCTTGCCTTCCTTATCCGCCCGGGCGACCTGGGCCAGCATGCCCTGTTCGGAGGATTCGACCAGTTCGACGCTCTTCATGTCGAACATGTTCTTGTCGATCATGTCGAGGATGAGGCGGTTTCCGTCGTTGCCGGGCTCGATGCCGTAGATCTTGCCGTCCAGGTCATCCTTGTGGGCGGCGATATCCTTGAAGTCCTTGATGCCGAGTTCAGCGCCCTTGGCGTTGGTCGCGAGCGTGTACTTCGCGCCGACCAAGTTCGG
>NZ_JBNDHS010000024.1:0-64324 GCF_056755095.1 Rhizobium sp. SVR5-9E
GAAACCGTGCGCGGCCAAGCCATACCGGTGAAATGGGTCGGTCGTAGTCTCTACAAGCGAAGCGGCCCATCCTGGAATCCCGATGTCGTGCCGATCCGCATTTCGCGGTATGCGCTGGATGATCGGACCCCTCACAGGGATCTCTATCTCTCCCCTGGCCATGCTCTGTTCATCGATGGCGTCCTCATCACAGTGAAGGATCTCGTCAATGGGAGCTCCGTTGCGCCGGCCCCTCCTGCCGACGGGGAGGTGATTGAATATTTCCACGTGGTGCTCGAAACCCATGAAGTGATCCTCGCCGAAGGCGCGCCCGCCGAGAGCTTCCTTCTTTGGGGCAACAATCACGAAGGCTTCACGAACTTTCCCGAATTCAGACGCCTCTATCCTGCCGGTTTTGCGATGGAGCCATTCGCACGGGTCGCCGGCTTCGAGTCCGGACGGGATCACCTGAAGGCTCTTCTGCGGCTGGGGATGCGTTCGGTTCTCCCCGGACTTGAGCCAATACCTGACGCCCGCGAACCAATCGATCGCGCTTATGAGAGAATTGCAGCCCGCGCCGAGCAATTGATGGCTTGACGCCAAACTGCTGTCCAGTTTAGCGGCCAAGCCCGAACAGCGCCGCCAAGCTGCCGATGACCCCGGCAATCGGTCCGAGCGTAGCCCGTCCATCAGCAGCCACGTTGCCCACCCAGGCTCATGCGGCTCCCCCTGATCCTCCGGCGTCAAGTGCCTCAATGGGACTCGATACTGGCATCAACGCCATTTACGGTGGGTCCGGTGATTGCAGGATCCGTTCAAAGAAGGAGATATTTGTCATCGGGAACCTGACGTTCGCGATTGATTGTGTGAAGATGATCTGCAGAGCGCCAACCGGCATTGTGGCTCGTCAGCGGTCTTGACTGACGTCAGCACGGTTTGATCATCGCTGTCACACTGGAACTTATTGCGAACATAACGTTTGTAAAGCGTCAGACCAGGTACTCTCTGAGATGGATAACGCAGGATGGCCGCTCCATCGCGAGCGATCACCTGCTGAGCGGTAGCGCAGGTCGTTGAGCCGGCATTTAATCGCTCGACTGCGAACGAGGGTTCGACTGCGAACATGACCGCAAAGAGTATAAAGCTGGTCCTTTTCATCGACTTAGCTTTCCAGTGTTGAATGGGATTTCAGCAAGGCACCGTCCTCAGGAAGATGCGCAAGATCGCAAGGTCCGGCGATAGCTTAAGCAGGGTTTCGGTGCGTAACCAGGCTATCTTCCTAAAGCGCGCGCCCGCGGAATATACGGCATATCTGAAGCAAAATATCGGCCGCTGATCGGTGTAAGCGGACAAGATGGGGCTGAGAGAACGTTTAGGAACCGGAGTGTCCCGGCTGAGCACGCCGCCTCCCTGGCAACCAGCATCTGGCCAATGCATCCCACGGAGACGGCGACAAACTGTCGCTTCGATAACTTCCAGACCCATCACTATCTTTTGGTCATGCACAAAAGTTCGGTCCAAGTTGCGTTTTATATTGTGGGTTTGGTCGTAGCGATGACCGCACTGGCGTTCGCTTTGCGAATGGGACACACCCCGCCGTCGATCCACATTTAGAAATCCGAGCCATGCCTCAGCAGCCCGCTATGGTTCAGCGGCTGATGCTTTCGGCAATACCTGGCGCAGCGGGGGAGGCGGAGAAGGCGGAACCGTGTCCATTACACCGTAGCGCCGAATAACCTAATTGTTAAATGACGAGGAGGCAGTCTAGTCATCATGGCATCGGCCCTCGTATCCTCCTCCGGGGGCAAGAAGGCACCGGTTGAATTCAACGTCCCGTTTGTGGCTTCCTTCAATCGTCAGATCCAATACCGACGTCTGCCGTTTTCCGGTCGAGGTCGCGGCAGGCTCAGCCGCGACCTCGTCCGTATCAATCCTTCGCGACAACCGTCTTACGTTCCAGAGGCCTCGGCGCGCTGCTTCCGGTACTGCACGGTCGGCAACCCGCCCCAGCCCCAGTTGTCGAGATCAATCTCCTCGATCACGACATAGGTCGATTCCAAAGGCTTGTTGAGGACGTCGAGCAGAACCTGGCTGACGCCTGCGATGATGGCGGCTTTTTCTTCCGCGGTGACTGAATTTCGGTCTGAGGTCGTTCCCTCGCGGGTGACCTGTACAGTGACGATCGGCATGGCTTTCTCCTTTCGAAAGCTTTGGTTTGATAGCGTGATGCGTTGGCGCAAGCGCCTTGCGCCGCACGTGGTGGTGGTCCGGACAGAGGCTGGGCCACCACCTTGTTCAGCCTACCAGCGGCCGGCGTTCGAGCCGCCGTCGATATGAAGGATCTCGCCCGTGATGAAGTTCGCGTTCTCGAGGTAGAGGACTGCATCGACGATGTCGCGAATTTCGCCCATACGGCCGACCGGATTCAGTGCAGAGAGGAATTCGTGCTTTTCAGGCGCGTGCATCGGCGTCTTGATGATGCCGGGCGAAACAGCGTTGACACGTACACCCGTCTTCGCGAACTCGATTGCAAGCCCCTGCGTTACCGCATTCAGACCGCCCTTGGTAAGCGAGGCGAGCGCGGCCGGAACGCCGGCGATCGGCTGGTTGACGAGGCTCGTCGTGATGTTGACGATATGGCCGGAGCCCTGTTTCAACATCTCCCTGGCGGCACGCTGCGTGATATGGAAGAAGCCGGCGACATTGACGCCGATGTTGTGGTCGAAATCCTCCTGCGTGAACTCGACAAAGGGTTTCGCGAGGAAGACGCCGGCGTTGTTGACAAGCGTATCGACGCGTCCGAAGCGCTCCAGCGCTTCGCTAACGACGCGCTCCGCCGTTTCCGGGTTCACGATATCCCCGACGACCGTGTGAACGCCTTCGTCGGAACTCTGCTTGATCGACCGCGCCGTCGCAACGACACGATAGGCACGCTCGCGATATGCCCGAACCAGTCCTTCCCCAATGCCCTGGGAAGCACCGGTGATGATGGCGACCTTCTGTTGACTGCTCATGATGTGCATCCTTTCAAGTACAGCGGCTCAAATTTCGGAGCCGCCCTACGCCCTCGGCGTCGGTGCTACTGATTTAGATGCATACGATGTTCGGGAGAATTGCTGGCGATTGGCAGACAATCAACCGATTTTCGGCATAATCACAGCATTGAACCTGCTTCGGCCGCTATGCGGGCGAGTTCAACGCGGAGGCGGGGAACCGCAAAATCTATGAAGGCTCGCACCTTCGGCACGGATGTGCGGCCCTGTGGCGTGAGCAGATGGACAGGAAGCGCAGGAAACTCGTCGTCCGCAAGCACGATCTTCAACTGGCCGTCCCGAACGTACTTCGCGACGTGATAGGAATATAGCCTCGTCAGGCCAGCGCCCGCCGCGGCCGACGCTGCGGCGGCGCGCACGCTGTTCACGACATAGCGCGGCGTGAAATGGACCGTTCTCGGAATCGAAGATCCCTTCGCTGGAGTGAAGCTCCAGGACTCCAGCCCGAAGTTGCTGAACGCGACGATCTGGTGCTTGGCAAGGTCGGCCGGCTCCCCGATGCTCGGATTGCTGGCGAGGTAGCGTGGCGACGCCACGATCACACGCCTGACGTCACCGCCGATCCGGGTCGAAATATGAGACGAGTCGGTTAGGTTGCCGATGCGAAGCGCAAGGTCCACACCCTCGTCGACGAGGTTTACGAACCGATCCAGCATCAAAAACCGAACGGAGACGGTGGGATGGAGATCGAGAAAGTCGTCCAGAATGGGCCGCAGGACTTCCTCGCCCAGAATTGGGGGCGCGGAGATGGTCAACGTGCCCCGGGGCGACGCGCGCTCCCCTCCGGCAACCATGTCGGCTTCCTCGAGGTCGACGAGCACGCGCCGGCAGGCAGCAGCATAGCGCTGCCCGGCTTCGCTGAGCTTGAGACTTCGGGTGGTACGATGCAGCAGCTCGACGCCGACATGCGCCTCCAGCGAGCTCAATGCCCGGCTGATCGCGGTCGGAGAACGTCTCAGCTTGCGAGCGGCGCCTGCAAGGCTACCCTCGTCCACCGCGGTGACAAACACTTTCATTGCATCGATACGATCCATTTCCGAGCTCCGCAGACGCTGACTTGCGAACTACTCATCCCCGGATTTTCCTCCGACGTAAATATCCCTGCACTTCGCCGAGCCTAGGCTGCAGGGGGGTCGGAGCAGTTGGCGTAACGTAGAATCCGCGTTCTTTGCAGTGAAACGAAACTGTATTACAACCAGATCCATCGTCTTGGTGGCCGTCATGGATAGACTTGATGCGATGCGGATGCTGCTTGCCGTCGTGGACGCCGGGAGCATCTCCGCTGGAAGCAGAAGGCTCAATGCTCCGTTGCCCAGCGTCAGCCGCAAGGTGGCCGACTTGGAGCGGTTCCTCGGCGCAAACCTCATCGTTCGTACAAGCCGGAACCTGCAGCTTACCGACGCCGGGCGCGAATATGTCGACGCTGCACGAAAGATCATGGCTGACCTCGAGGAGGCGGAAAGGCGCGCGTCAGGGGAATATCAGACGCCGCGTGGAACCTTGACGATCACCATGCCGCTCGAGTTCGGAAACCGATATGTCCTCCCGATCGTCCTGAGCTACATGGAGAGGCACGCGGAGGTGTCATTGAACCTGTTGTCTCTCGACCGCTCGGTTCATCTGGTCAACGAGCAGGTCGACATCGCCATTCGTCTCGGCGACCTTGAGGACAGTTCCTTGTATGCTGTCAAGGCGGGCGAGTTCCGCCTGCTCACCTGCGCCAGCCCCGGATACCTAGCGAAGCGTGGGATTCCCGCACATCCTGGCGATCTGCCGGGACACGACGGGATCATCTTCAACAACCGCACGTTCTTTTGGACGTTCCAGGTTGACGGGGCTCCTGTCGAGGCCCAGCCGCGGACGCGTCTCGAGGTCAATACGGCGGCCAACTGTGTCGCCGCAGCGCTGGGTGGGGCGGGCGTAGCGCGCCTCTTTGACTACCAGATCCCGGAACACTTACGATCTGGTGACCTTGTACCGATCCTGACGGAATATGACGGGCCGCCCCGACCAATCCACATCGTCTACTCCCGACAGGGCCCGCTCGCCTTGAAGGTGCGGTCCTTCATCGACTGGGCGCTGCCGCGGCTTCGTGAAACCAGCGGCAGCTACGGGAACGCCGGCCGATCGGACGCAATGCGCTCATCTGGCTGATGCGCGCACCTCGTCGACAGTCCGCGCCGGCTTCTGAAGATGCGGGTAATGTCCCGTGTCTGTAAGAACATCGAGCCTTGCTTCAATTCTCTTGGCGAGCTCGACGCCCATGCCCTTGTCGATGTACAGATCCTTCTCGCCCCAGACTACCTTGATCGGAGTCTTCAGCTTGTCGAGGTTGGCCTCGAGGAAGTCCTGATCGCGTGTGAACTTGGCATAGTAGTGGTAGAAGGCGTCGGCTGAAGTCAGGTCGCCATGGGACCACCCACGGTTCATATCTTCCTGGATGTCTGCCGGAAGATCAAACTGCTCCTCCTTCGACAGGCCTCGCCTGTAGGCGTTCGTCAATATCTCCGCGCTGGTCTTGTTCATGTCGGCACGGGTCTGTGAGGCGGACGGCTCCGTCTTCAGGTTCTGCAGGCTCTCGTACATGTATTCCGGCCGGTTGAATGGCGCGAAGTCGCCGACGACGATGTTCTTGGCGATATCCGGCTCTTCAATCGCAAGAAGCAGCGCGGGCAGGGCACCGATGTCCGTCGCGTAGATCGTCAGCTTCGACCGATCGATGCCGGCCCTCTCGATGTAGGCCTTCAGAACGTCCGCGTAGTCCGTCGGCGCATAGGAGAATTTTTCGACCGCAGGTCTTGTGGACTGTCCAAATCCCGGCCAGTCGAAGGCGTGGACTTCAAATTCGTCGCCCAGCGCCATGGAGATGCCCTTCCAGACGAATAAGGTTTCGGGGAAGCCGTGAAGAAAGAGCACTGTTCCTTTCGGGTTCACCGAGTGGACGACCATCCTTCTCAGCGTGATGTCCTTGGTGACCTCCACGAAGCCAATTTCGGCCTTTTGGCTGGAAGACGCGGCATGTCCCGGCGATGTCGAGGTGCTGAACACCACAGCCGCCGTCAGCAAGTTCGTGATCAATTCCGTCGGCATTTGAGCATTCCTTCGATTTCGACGAACAGCATGTTGCTTTCCGCCAAAATCGAACATCACCGACCCATCCGGTAGAGCGAGAATGCGAGAGGAAGCCTCTTGAATTCGGCGAGTCCCGCCTTGGACGGGATCGAGCTAAAAGGATCGCGAAAGGAAGAATGCCATGTGAATCAAGGAGCGGTTGGTCTGGTCGATGATGCTAGAGCGGCATGCCGAAAAGCGTGCGCAGTCTTGGGCGATATCCGCTCTAGCGTTTACCGGCAGGCAGGTTCTCCTCGGCGATCTGAACAAAGGTGTTCCGCGGGAGGAGACCGGGGACGATCTTTCCGCCCACCAGCCATGCCGGAGTGCCGTGAACACCCGCCCGCCTACCGAGCATCTCCGTTTCGTTCACCAACAGATAGGCGGTCTGGTCGTCCAATGCTCGGCTCATGTCATCGACACTCACGCCGGCTCTACGCGCGCGCGCGCTCACGACGTCCTGACTGCCGATATCTTCTCTTTCGGCGAAATGGGCAGCAAAGAGCGATTTTGAAAAATCGCGGAACGCGGTCGGCTGGTTCCGCCTGACCCATTCCGCAACGGCCAGGGCCAGGCGGCTATTGGGCAGGCGCTCGGGCCAATTTAGCGGCAGGCCCGCCTCGTCGGCTTCTTTCTCGAGCCTTTCGTACATCTCTCCGCTCCGCGGACCCACGAGTTTTCCGCCAATCGGGATTTCCGGATGGATTTCAAATGCGAGATCGACGACTGCGAATCCATGATCCTCGAAAATCGCGTCGCGCGTCTGCCCGATGTAACAAAAAGGACAGATGAAATCGTACCAATGAAGAACCGTCTGAGGGTCTACTGGCTGGCCGATGATTGCGGCGATCCCGCCGGATGTCTGTGAAGGTCCTTGGTCGTTCATCGTGATCCTCTACGCGTAGCCGAGTCGAAAATAGTGTCTCGCGCAATGGAACGAGACGCAATCTACAAATTACTTGGAAAGAGCACATCGGCGCCGGCCAACATCGCCCAATCCGGACCCGACCCTGAGCAGCGGCTCTCCGTTTAATCAAAGAGCAATAACCGCCTCGATTTCTACTTTCGCGCCCTTCGGCAAGGCGTTCACCTCGTAGCATGCGCGTGCAGGATACCGTGCTGTGAAGAAACCAGCATAGATGCGATTGACGCCTGCAAAGCCGAGGTCTGCCAGGAGCACGGCCGTCTTGACAATTTTCGACGGGTCAGACCCCGCAGCCCTTGCGACCGCGGCAAGGTTTTGGGGCCTTGTTCGGGTGCTCAACCGCGTCGGCAGAGTTGAACTCACGGATGGCGGGGTCCATCGGCAATTGTCCGGAAACGAACAGCAGATCGCCAACCTTTATTGCCTGCGAACAGGGCCCGTAGCCAACACGGTCAAGCACTTCATAGGGAATACCGTCCACGGCCAAGGCTTTGACATCCTTCGCGGAGGCATCGAGTTGTTGCTGGGTACGGAAGAGCTGCAAGGTTCCTTGCATGCTATCAGGTTTACGTGGAGGTCATGACTCTAGGGTGAGTTCCATAATGTAGATTACGCGATCTGAAACATCGCGGGATAGTGCGGCAATGCCCTCCCCACTGCTGCCGCCACAGTGGGACCAGATAATCCTGCCACCAGGCAGCTTCAAAAATGTACGTATCGAACCGTGTCTGGGGGATCAGCCTGCAGCTTTATGAACTGCGCTCCTCACACAACTGGGGAATAGGGGATTTCGAGGATCTTTGGGTTACGGCAGGATCGCCCGACCTGACATAAGGCAACAGTTTCACCTTGCCGACCCGGATTACGACATAAGGAGTGATTGGTGCGATGCAGTCGTCTGGATCAACGTCCGAAAGGCAGGATATAGAGGTTGCATAGGTTGAATGCAGATGCACGACCGCTCCGGTATGCGCGCGCGTCTCATAGAAGGCTCGATGCAGAAACACCTCCTTCGATGGCTTATCGCTAGAGAGGTGGTTCCCGTTGGCATCAAGCTTGGCGATCCTGCCAGGATCGATAAAGCCGAGGCATGAATTAGTTGGCGTAATGAGGATGCCGTCGGCGACGGCGACGCTGATATCGCTGGCTGATCCGACCGAATAGCCGCGCTCGAAGAGCGACCTCGACAGCATCACGAGGTCCCCCCGATCGTTGCTTCGTTCATGGCTGAGGTCCATCCGGCTGCTTTCCTTCCATGATGGCAAGTGCACGCTCGAAGAAGTCCCGCTGGCCGAAATTGCCGGACTTTAGTGCCAGCCCCAACGATTTGGTGCCAGTGACAACAGGCACTCCGGCCGCAATTTCCGGGCCAATCGTCAACGCATTTAGTTGCAGGGCAGAGACAACCGCACCTGAGGTCTCGCCGCCTGCTACCACGAGGCGCTTCACGCCCTTGTCCACGAGGTCGCGCGCTATCGTTGCGAAGAAGCCGTCCAGCCTTGCGGCGATCGACGACGCCCTTTACACCTAGCGCCTTGGCGAGAGCCTCGCCGACCGGACCGATATTGCCTTGCCGCGTTGAATCGAAGTCGAGCAATTTGAAACGATCTGGCGGCACCCTTGCGCCTTCAGCCACGCCAAGGCTTTCAAAGATTCGGCGACGGCCTCCTCGGCCGGCACCGATCGAGTCTTCAGGGCGACAACGCCAGCCTCACATCCGGTGGGTGGCGCACCCTGAGGAACGCCCAGGAACTGCGTCGTCGACAGGCCCGGCGCGTCGCCATGGCCTTTGGCGAGCGTATTGGCAATGTCGCTTGCACTGGTGAAGTCATCAGCGATAACACCCAGAAGCATCAGTTTCTCCTATAGATCCCGCCCGGTCAGGCCTTCCCAAGTTCGTCTCGCTGGTAGATCTCAACGATTTCCTCGAAACTCTGATCGGCGATGAAGCCGAGTTCGAGCGCCGAGCGAGCGTCGAAGGCTTTCGGCCAAGTGCTGACGATCGCATGGATGGCGGGATCGGGCTCTTCGCGGATCAGCTTAACGGCGTCAACGCCACCCGCCTTCCTCAACGCCTCGATCTCGTCGGCGACAGTGGCTGATACACCCGGCATCGTCAGGCTGCGGACCGTCAGCTTATCTGACGCGACTTCGGCGGCTCGCACGAGATAGCCGATGGCTGCCCTTGGCGAGGCGAACCAGTGGCGCATGTCGAGGGAGACAGGCAGGATAGCCTCCTCCCCGTTCAACGGCTCGCGAATGATGCCGGAATAGAAGCTCGATGCAGCCTTGTTAGGGCGGCCGGGCCGCACGCAGATGGTTGGCAGCCGGATGCTGATGCCGTCGATGATGCCGCGCCGACTGTAGTCTGCGACCAGCAGCTCGCCGATGGCTTTCTGGGCGCCGTAACTCGATAGCGGCCGCAGGACGAAGTCATCGGGGATTACATCCGGCAGCGGCGCTCCGAAGACGGCCAGCGACGAGGTGAAGACAAAACGAGGCCTGTATCCACTACCGACGGCGCGGATCGCCTCAAGAAGGGCTTGGGTACCCTCGAGATTGACGCGATAACCCTTTGCGAGATCGGCCTCGGCTTCGCCAGAGACCACCGCCGCCAGGTGAAAGATCACATCGGGACGCAGCGCGACAATCTTCGCCGCCTCCCCTTCCGCGGAAAAGTCCGAGGAAAGCAGTTCAATCTCGTAATCTCCGATCGGCGCCGAGGGTGTGACGATATCGTGCAGGACGAAGCCCGTGATCGGCTCACCCGCCAACGTCCTCTCGGCCGCCAGCCGATCCACCAGCTTGCGGCCAAGCATTCCCGCGGCACCCAAAATAGCTATGCGCATCTCTATCATCCCTGATTGCTGAAGAAAAAACGTCGCGCCTCTCAGACCAGCGCTTCAAATCCGATCGATCCATGACAAGCCGGCAACCGTATCGCCGCGCGGTTTGTATTCCAGTCCAATCAAGCCGCCGTAGCCGATGCGATCGAGCGTCCTGAGTATATGCCTCACACTGACCTCACCCTCCTCGGGCTCCACTCGCTCCGGGACCGACGCCAACTGCACATGCCCGATGACCGGCGCATGTCGTTCAAGCCGTTTGGTAAGGTCGCCCTCCATGATCTGGACGTGGTAAACGTCGAACAGCATCTTGACGTTCCGCATGTCGATCTCAGCGATCAAAGCCGCCACCTCATCTGACCGGCTCACTAGGTAACCCGGCTTGTCTCGCCTATTGAGCGGTTCGAGGATTAGCGTGACGCCTAGCGAAGCTGCCTTGGCCGCTGCTTTCTTCAGATTCTTCACATAGGTGGCTCGTGCGGCTGCAAGCGACCCCTCATCAACAACGCCTGCCATAACATGAATGACCTGCGCCCCGACTGCCACGGCATAGGTTAGAGCCTCCTGGAAATCCCGTTCGAAATCCGTCTCGCGGCCCGGAAGGGCAGCCATGCCCCACTCACCGGCCGCAACGTCGCCCGGCGCCGTATTGAGGCCGGTCATCGTCACATCGGCAGAGCGCAGACGCTCAAGCAGGGTGTCGAGCGGCGTGTCATAGGGGAAGTGGCACTCGACGAACTTGAATCCAGCTGCCGCCGCGGCATCGATTCGATCCAAGAACGGCAGGTCTGGAAACATGAACGCGATATTGGCGCTCAACCGCTCGCGAAACGAAATTGCCGTCATCGCTCACGTCCCTGTGCGGAGTACAGGCTGCGCAGCACGAGCCCGGTTCGCCTCGATGTCACTGATCAGATTCATCGGTTCCGAGCGGAATAGACGGGCATCCATCTGCTTGAGGTTGGGAGAGATACTGGGTTCGAACGCCATATGAGCCAAGATATCACGCTCAATGTCGATACCTGGAGCAACTTCAATCAGTTGCAACCTGCCCTCGACGACGTTGAAGACGGCTCGCTCAGTGACAAAAAGCGCTGTACGGCCCTGCTCTCTGGCAAAGTCGGCGTTGTAGCATATCTGCTCGATACTGTTGACGAATTTCTTGTGACGCCCTTCCTGGGCTATCGCCAGCGTACCGTCGCCGGTTTTGAGCTCCAGGCCACCGGACGTGAAGGTGCCGCTGAACACCATGTGTTTGGCATTCTGGCTGATATTGATAAAGCCCCCAACGCCGACGATCTTGGAGCCGAAACGGCTGATGTTTACGTTGCCGCGCGGATCCACCTCGGCGAAGGAAAGAAAGGCGATATCGAGACCGCCCCCGTCGTAGAAGTCGAACTGATAAGGCTGATCGACGATGGCGTCGTAGTTCTGCGACGCTCCCGAGTCCGGTCCAGTGAGCGGCGCGCCGCCGATAAAGCCCTGTTCGTTCGTCAGGATGATGTTGTCCAACACCGCCTCCTCCGAAGCAACGGCGGAAATGCCTGTCGAAATGCCAGCACCGAGATTACAGATGGCACCGGGAACAATCTCCATTGCAGCACGGCGCGCAACGATCTTTCGGTGGTCGAATGGCAGGCGACGAAGCGCATGCAGCGGAACACGCAATTCCCCGGCATAGGACGGGCTGTACTCCGTCGCATAGGTCTGCTTCTGGGCGGGATCGACGACCACGTAGTCCACAAGGATGCCGGGGATCTTCACTGTTTTCGCCGGCAATGTGCCGCGTTTGGCCATACGCTTGACCTGCACCACAACGATACCGCCACTGCGGCGCGCAGCCTGCGCAGTGGACAGCATCTCCCCGAAGATAGCCTCATGCTCCATGCTAATGTTACCATCCTCGTCCGCAGTGGAGCCGCGCAGGAAGACGATGTCGAGCGGGAACGGCTTAAAGCGGAGATACTCCTCGCCATCGATTGTCATTAGCTCGACGAGATCTTCCTTGGCGCTTGGGCTCTGACGCCCGCCCGCCTGGCGGGGATCGATGAAAGTATGTAGCCCCGTCTTGGTGATCAGCCCTGGCCGACCGGCAGCCATGTCGCGCATCAACTGCGATAGCACGCCCTGAGGCAGCGTGTAGGATTCAATTTTGTCGGCCGCGGCGAGGTCGATCAGCACGGGCGAGTCAATGAGAGCGCTGGTGATCGAGCGCTTAAGCATGCCTGCATGCGCAAATCGCGCCGCCCCCTTGGCAGCACGATCCCCGAGGCCGACGACATGGATAAGCGTCAGTGCCTTTGGGCTACCTTCCTGCAAGTGGCGGGCCTCAATGGCCTCCAGCACCAACTCCGGAATGGCGTGACCGCCTCCAGACCCACTGACCAGGACATTGTCGCCATCGCGAACGAGCTGCGCCGCTTCTTCGGCCGTAATGAGTTTCATGACACGTTCCAAATCTTTTTGAGAAGCATTCTTAAGCCACGCCATTGACCGGCGAGCTAATCAGTTGTAACCGGATACATAGTCGGTCGCCCGCACCGTTGTCAAGGCGCGCGGTGATCTTCCAGCCAACCCGATTAGACACAAGCGGAGGATCGAATATGGCACTGTCAGGATTGGATTTTGTTGAGCTAGGTCAGGTATTTACATTCGCGAAAACGGTTGGTGAAACCGACATCGTACTTTTCGCTGGTATCACCGGCGATTTCAGCGATACGCATGTAAACGAGCAATACATGCAGGAGAAATCGTCTATCGGCAAACGTATTGCGCATGGCGCGTTGACGGTCGGATACATGTCGACGGTCTCGACGATCAGCATCGCTCATATCATTCACAAGGAAGGACTTAGCGATTTCCCCGTTTCTGCTGGCTACGATCGGGTGCGCTTCCTCAAGCCGGTCATTCTCGGCGACACGATCACCGCGCGTTATACCATCGCCTCGATCGACAAGGAGCGCGGACGAAGCGTCGCCAAAGTTGAGGTGTTCAACCAACACAATGAGCTTGTCGCGGTGAGCGAGCACATTATGCGCTGGGCCAAGAAACTATCCTCAGCCAAGGGTGCCGCGTGATGGCACTCGCGGGCTCAGCGGTTCTTGCCATCTGGAATGGCATTAAGCCGGAGGCGGAGGACGAATTCGTCACATGGCACGTTCGGGAGCATATTCCCGAGCGTGTCGGCCTCCCGGGCTTCCTGCGCGGCCGCCGCTATGTGGCGCTCGACGGGCATCCGAAATATTTCAACTTCTATGAGACAGAGAGCGTCGCCGACCTCTCCTCCCCTACCTATCTTGCGCGCCTCGATGCACCTACCCCCTGGACGAAATCGGTTGTGGCGCATTTCACGGACACTTCGCGGACCATTTGCGCGGTTGCGCTCAGCCGCGGCCGGGGCGAGGGAGCGGCGTTGATGACGCTTCAGTTGTCGACATCACACTCAGCGGCAGTCTTCACGCAGGCTATGCAAGCGATCATCGTGGATGCTCTTGATCGCCCTGGCGTCGTGGGAGCGCATCTTCTGCAGGGCGATCCTAAGGCCAGCAACCAGCAGACGGCAGAAAAGAAGCTCCGCGATAAGGCTGACGAGATCGCCTCGTGGATCCTGCTCATTGAGGCTGTTGGCCCCGAAGCCCTCGACCGCCTGCAGGCCGACCTTGATCTGCCGAACCGCCTTGGCGCGTCCGGGTGCGATGAACCGCACCGCAAGGGAACGTACCTGCTGCAATACGCGCTTTCCACCAACCAGCTCTAGACACAGTTCGAACTTCAGAGAGTGAGGAAGAGAATATGAAATTCGTCCGTTTCGGCCAAGTGGGGCAGGAAAAGCCCGGCATCATCGACAGTGACGGCAAGGTCCGCGACCTTTCCAGTATAGTCCAGGACATCACCGGCGCAGTGCTCGCTGGAAGTTTGCAGCAGGCGCTTAAGAGCGTAGAACTCGCTTCCCTGCCGCTTGTCAGTGATGGCGTTCGCCTCGGTCCCTGCGTCGCGGAAGTTGGGAATTTCATCGCCGTCGGCCTCAACTATGCTGATCATGCGACAGAAACCGACGCGGCCATCCCTAAAGAGCCGATCCTTTTCAATAAGGCGCGCTCCTGCATTGTCGGCCCTTATGACGACGTGGTGCTCCCACCAGACTCAGTGAAATCCGATTGGGAGGTGGAAATTGCCTTCGTCATCTCCAAGAAAGCTTCCTATGTCACGGAAGCAGAAGCCCTAAACCACGTCGGCGGCTACTTTATTTGCAACGACGTCTCCGAACGAGAGTACCAGTTGGAGCGCGAGGGCCAGTGGGTGAAGGGCAAGTGCTGCCCGACGTTCGGTCCGATCGGGCCTTGGCTGGTCACGCCAGATGAAGTAGGCGACCCGCAAAGATTGTCACTTTGGCTGGAGGTTAATGGCGAACGTTTGCAGAATTCATCGACCAGCAATATGATCTTCTCGATCCGCACCCTGGTTTCCTATATCAGCCAGTACATGATCCTTGAGCCGGGCGATATTGTCACAACCGGAACGCCGCCCGGCGTGGGCCTGGGTATGAAGCCGACACGCTTCCTCAAGCGCGGCGACACGATGCGCCTTGGCGTGGAAAAACTTGGTGTCCAAGAACAGAAAGTTGTGTAAGCGGTTGCATCACAGAGTTGCCGGGGAAGGTTGCATGTCATACTATCCCCGGCAAGTCATATGCAGTTCAGGCAGTTCTAGATGACACCAATTTCCGCCCGCAAAAGGACGGCAAAGACCGGTACTCGCCCTCAGGTCAAATCCGAGCCAGTAAAGAGCAGCTCTGCAGTCGGGCTGCGCGACGTCGCTCGCGCCGCAGGCGTCTCAACGGCGACCGTATCGCGCGCCATCAACAAACCCGAAGTCGTCTCTGAAGAGCTTCGCCTACGAATATCCGCCGTCATCGAACATTTGGGTTGGGTTCCAGACGCTGCGGCCCGCGCCCTTTCAACAAGGCGCTCCGGTGCGGTGGGAGCAGTCTTCCCGACTCTCAGTCATGGCGACTTTGCGAGGACTGCCAATATCCTACAAAGCGAATTGCTGATGGAGGACTATACGCTCCTCCTCGCGTGTTCGGAATATGATCCTGACCTGGAGCTGCGGCAAGTCAAGAAGTTCGTCGAACGCGGGGTCGATGGAATCGTCCTGGTTGGCAACGAACACCATCCTGATCTGCAGAAATTTCTTGATCGGCAGAAGGTGCCTTCGATCAATACCTTCGTCTATAGCAAGGAGACGCATGGCCGTTCGATCGGCCCCGACAACCGCCGAGCGCTATTCGATTTAACCAACTACTTGATCGGGCTCGGCCATCGCCGCTTTGGCGTCATTTGGCAGTCAGTGACCAACAATGACCGCGCCGCCGAGCGGCTGGCAGGAGTCGGTGACGCCTTGGCGGCGCACGGTTTGACGGCCTGGCCCTATCAGATCGCCAAAGAACTCGCGAGCATATCGGAAGCCCGTTCGCTTTTCCGTCGCGTGATGAATGCGTCGCCTGCGCCGACGGCGGTAATTTGCGGTAACGCCTTCCACGCGGTCGGCGCAGAGCTCGAGGCGCTCGCCATGGGCCTCTCCATCCCCGACGACATTTCGATCGCCGGCTATGACGATATCGAAATCATGTCGGAACTACCGGTTCCGATCACGACGATTCGTGTGCCGAGTGACAAGATCGGCCGCCGCGCTGCCCGCTATATCATCGGCCAGATTCTTAGCCGGGACCAAGACACGCAGTTCGAATGCCCACCCGAAATGATCCTGCGAGAGTCAACCGCGGCACCTAAGCGATAGGTCTGTAACCGCTTACGGCTTAGCGTTGGCCCACTAAACGCGATGGATCTGCAGGCCGCCTGCAATATCGACTGCGGTGCCAGTCGCGTAGGGAAAGCTGCCGAGCGCCAGTGCCGTGATCGCGCCGGCCACGTCGTCGACCTCGCCCCATCGGCCCGCCGGAATCCCACCTTCAGCGATGAGCCGATCGTATCTCTCAGACGCCGCTGCCGTCATGGGCGTGCGGATGATCCCTGGCCGGACCTCATGGGTCATGATGCCGTCATCGGCAAGCCTGGCTGCAAATAGCTTAGACATCATGGCGACCGCTGATTTCGACATGCAGTAGTCGGCCCGGGTTTCACCCACCACGTGGCTATTGATCGACCCAACAACGATGATCGAGCGATAGTTTTCAGTAGCGTCCGCCTGCAGCATATGCCGAGCAAAGGCTTGCGTCAGAAAGAAAGTTGCCCTTACATTCACTCCCATCACCCGGTCGAAACTCAATGGTGTAAGTTCCATCAAGTCGCCGCGCACCAGTGAAGTTACGCCGGCGCAGTTGACTAGGCAGACGGGATTGCGGACCCGCCGCACCAGCGCCTCGTGCTCAGAAATATCGGTTATGTCGGCGCGAACATAAGAGATGTGTTCCGGAAGAAAGGCGCTGTCTTCCACGCTGGCGACGGTGACCTCAAAACCACGTTCGGCAAGTGCGATGGCAGTCGCGTAGCCGATGCCGCTTCCCCCTCCGGTCACAAGCGCTCCGCCCCGCGCTTTAGCCGATGTAAACCTGTAACCAGATGACATTGCCTTTAACCTCTGATGTAATTAGCGGACGCGAGCCAGACCATGCGCGACGGTTGGATACCTAGAAAGAGATGCTCGCCTGGCTAATTTCGAACCCAAAAGTAATAGTTTTTGCGGTATTTTGACGATTTCCCGGGCGCTGCATTGATCAGGACTTGACATAAAACGATAGCGATGTAAACGGATACATCGTGCCAAAAAAGTAATCGGCACCGGTCGCTCAGCCGAAGGTGGCTGCCGTGGCGACTTGGAGGAGATTCGGCTGAATGTCTGATTCGCAATGCGCTCTAATACACACGGTCGATGGGGCCACACGGCTGCTGGCCATCGTCGGGGATCCGATCGCGCAGGTGAAGTCGCCCCTATTCTACAATGCGCGCCTCGCTGCGGCTGGTGTGAATGCAGTCCTTGTGCCTTGGCATGCGCGGGAAAAGGACTTCGAGTCCGTCATGCGCGGTCTTCTTGCGACAGCCAATATCGACGGAATTGTCATCACCTATCCATTCAAGCAGCGAGCGATGGCCTTCGCGTCGCAGCTGGAGCCGATGGCGGAGCGCGTTGGCGCAATCAACGCGGTGCGTCGCGAGAAGGATGGCAGCTGGACCGGCGGCATGTTCGACGGGCTTGGCCTGCTCCAGGCCGTGCATGGCCTCGGCAGATCGACGTCAGGCGCGAGGATCAAGCTGCTGGGCGCCGGCGGTGCTGGTAGTGCGATCGCCCATGCCTTGGTCGATAGCGGCGCTGCATCGATTTCCGTACACGACGCGGCCGGGGAAAAGGCCGTCTCCCTCGTGTCGACACTTGCGAAGATGTATCCCAATTGCTGTATCGATGCCTCCGGTCCGGGCCTGGGCGACATTGACGTCCTTATCAATGCGACACCCATCGGGCTTTCGCCGGACGACGGCTTGCCCGTTCCTATGGCGGACTTGAAGGGGGACGTGGCGGTCATCGATATCGTGCCGCGTGCGTCCACGCCGCTTTTGCGTTTCGCGGAAGAACTCGGTTGCGCCCATATCGGCGGGGCAGCAATGGTCGAGGGGCAATCGGATATTGTCCTCAGCTTTTTCAACAAGATTGCATGGAACGGCAATGCCGATCGGCCAAAGGCAGCTGATCGCCATACAGCCGAAGGAGGTCTCTAATGAATGGAAATGGTTTGGCTTTGAAGATGCCCGGGTGGCTGGGTTCAGCTTTTCTCTCGGCCCTCGTCTTCGTTGGCCTGATCGTACTTTGGTGGCTTGCGGTTCTCGCTTTTGAGATCCCGGCCTACCTTCTTCCCCCGCCGCAGGCGGTTATCCCCGAGCTGATTGAACAGCGTCAGAGCCTTTGGACTCATTCGCTGGTAACCATCCAAGAGATCATTTTCGGCTTCGCGCTGTCTGTGGTGACGGCTATTCCACTCGGCCTGTTGATCGCGCTCTCGCCGACCGCCAAGCGAATGCTCTATCCGTTGCTTGTCTTCATTCAGCTTGTGCCAAAGATCGCCATAGCGCCCCTTTTCGTCGTCTGGATCGGCTTTGGCCCTACGTCGAAGGTGATGCTTACCCTGCTTCTCACCTTCTTTCCGCTGCTACTTGCTAGCATTGCCGGCTTCCAGATCCTGGACCAGCGCTTCCTCTATCTGACCAAGTCGATGGGTGCGACGACTTGGCAGACCTTCCGCTACCTACGCTTCCCGTCCGCCCTTCCGGTCATTTTCGGCGGCCTGAAGACCTCGGCAACAATCGCTGCGACCGCGGCAATTGTGGCAGAGTTCGTCGGCGCCAACCGGGGCCTTGGCTTTCTCTTGCTACAAGCAACAGGCGTCATGGATACAAAGCTAGTCTTCGCGATCCTCTTCGTCATGACGATCATCGGCCTCGGTCTGAACAGCCTCGTCGAGGTCGTCGAATATTTCATGACGCCGTGGCGTCGCAATCGCAGCCGCGATTGATACATCTTCAAAACCAAGGAGGAGAATACAGTGAATAGGCATACCATATTCGGCAAGCTCAGCCCCCTCAAACACGCAGCAGCGGCGGCGATGATTTCGCTTGTCGCCAGTCCGCTCGCGGCCGCGGAGCTGACTCCGCTTACCTTTTGGCTGAACTATCCCGCTGCTGGCTTCAATGCCGGGTTCGAACTCGCGGTCAAGAACGGATACTACAAGGATGCTGGTCTTGACGTGAAAATCGAGCCGGGCAACGGTTCGCAAATTACTGCTCAGCTTATCGCTGGCGGGAAAGGCGAAATAGGTTTTGCCGACGCCGCGCCGGTGATGAAGCTTGTCTCTGAAGGCGCCAAGATCAAGGTTCTTGCCACGATCCTTCAGGGCAATCCGAACCAGGTAACCGCGCTCAAGGAAAAGGGTATCAATTCCGTTAAGGATCTAAAAGGCCATTCGGTTGCCATCCCGAACGGCGGTTCGCAAGCTGCGATGTTCCCGCTCGTTCTTGCAGCCAACGGCCTGAGCTACAGCGATGTCAAACAGGTGAACATGCCGAAGGAATCCATGGTCGCCGCCCTCCTTCAAGGGCAAGTCGATGCCATTCTTGGATCGATCGACTTCTTCGCCATCCAGCTGAAGGATCTCGGTGCGGAGACGACCGACTTTCCCTTTATCGATAACGGCGCACCGACCGTCTCGACCTCTATTATCGCCTCCGAATCCTTCCTGGAGGAACATCCTGATCAGGCCAAGGCCTTCGTTGCCGCGAGCTTGAAGGGCTGGTATGCCGCGGTTGACGATCCGAAGGCTGCAGTGACGGCCATGAAGGAAATGTTCCCGGACGCATCGGAAGAACAGGCTCCTGCTCAGTTGGAAGCCACTAAGTATCTGATGTGTGTCAATCGTGCAAAGTTCGTCGGGAAGGCGACGCCGGAGCAATGGTCAGATACAGTCAAAATCTTGAATGAGATCAAGATGCTCCCCCCAAACATTGAGGCGGCAAGCTACTATACCTATGACTACCTGCCGCCCGAAACCGATCTACGCTCTTGCCCGCTGAAGTGATCCCTATGAAGCAGTCCGTTATGCCATCCTATTCTACGTCCGCCCCCGGCTCAGACTTGAGCGGAGTCCGAATTGAGATCGACAACGTCAATAAAGTCTTCGGAGGCTTTGAAGCGTTGCGGCCGACCACCATCGACATCCAGCCAGGCGAGTTCGTCTCCGTCGTCGGGCCTAGCGGATGTGGCAAAAGCACGCTGATGCTAATGGTCGCCGGCCTTCTCGATCCGACCAACGGCCGGATAAAGGTCGGCGGAAAACCACTCTCTGGTGCCCTTACCGACGTCGGGATTGCCTTTCAGGACCATCTGCTGCTGGAATTCAGGACAGCGATGGATAACGTGCTGCTTCAAGGGGTCATTCGAGGTCTACCACTCGATCCGATCCGCAAGCGAGCGGAAGAGCTATTCGAACGGCTGAGCCTGACGAAAGCGGCCAACCGCTACCCCAGCCAGCTTTCCGGCGGGATGCGTCAGCGCGTTTCGCTAGCCCGAGCATTGGTGCTCAAGCCATCGGTGCTGCTGATGGATGAGCCTTTCGGGGCCCTGGACGCGCTCACGCGCGTTCAGGTTCGGCATGACTTGGAGCAGCTCTGGATTGCGGAGCGGCCAACGGTCCTCTTCATTACCCATAGCGTCGAAGAGGCCGTCGGGCTTGGCGACCGGGTACTGGTCATGGCCCCCTCGCCTGGACAAGTTGTGGACGAAATCAAGATTGATCTGCCGCGTCCGCGTCCGGTCGCTCTTGGCGAAGAGCCGGAGCTCGCCGAGTATTCGCGACGGATCTACGACCATTTCGCGCGCCTGGGCGTTATTCACCGCTAGCAGTATAGATCCACTGGTGGTCGCTCGGTAGCTTCGACGACCAGTGGATTTTTACTTCATCCGTTTTCTGCCTACGCGGATCGGCCTTTCGACCAAGATGGCGATATTGTATGCTGAGATGAAGCATACTCTTGGCCAAAAGAGGAACAATTGGGTGGATCTGGGCGGCGCCCTTGCCGCCTCCGACCACAACGGTGCCGCCGTTCGGCGTGCGCAGATGCTTCCGGATGCTCGTGAGCGGATCGGCGGCCGCAGACATGGCTGCTAGCAGCTTCCGACCAGTCATCCCCGGCGCTTCAAAACATCACCGACAACCAGGCTAAAAGCCTGCCGCGTTGTCGACGCGGTTGAGCGCTTGTCGCGCGTGCCGGCGATCAGATTGCGCAACGGGATTGGCGACCGGGCTCGCGGCGATTAGGCGCTGGGTATAGAAATGCTTCGGCTCGTCAAACAGCGTCGCTGCCGCCCCCTGCTCGACCACCTTGCCGCCCTGCATGACCAGCACGCTATCTGCAAAGCTGCGGACCAGATTGAGATCGTGGCAGATGAATAGCAATGCCACATTCAATCGATCGCGAAGGTCGCGCAGCAGCGTGATGACCTGCGCCTGAACTGTGAGGTCCAGCGCGGAAACCGCCTCGTCACAGACTATGATTTCGGACGACATCGCCAGCGCTCTGGCAATCGCAATGCGCTGTCTTTGTCCGCCTGAGAACTCACCGGGAAATTTGTCGAGAGCTTTCACGTCAAGGCCGACACTTTCCAGCAGCGCTCCCGCTCTTTCGCGCCAATGTTGGCGTGGGAGGACATCCTTCTGGATGGTCCAGGGTTCGGCGATGATGTCCAACACCTTCATTCGGGGATTGAGCGAGCTATAGGGATCTTGGAAAACCGCCTGTACCGCCCGCTGATAGCGACGAATGCCATCTTTATCGAGCTGCGTGATATCGGCGCCATGGAATTTGATTTCGCCTGAAGAGGGCGACATCAAGCGCAGGATTGATCTGGCAAGTGTCGATTTTCCGGAGCCCGACTCGCCGACAATGCACATGATCTCGCCTCTGTGCAGTGTCAGGCTCATATCGTGGACGACCTTCACCTCGCCGTACCGAAGCGAAACGTTGGACACCTCCAGTATCTTTTCGGCTGGGATCCGGGGGGAACCAGGCGCCATCTTACCGGCCGCGATCAAGTCGCGGGTATATTGCTGTTTCGGATTCAGCAAAACATCCCGAATGGCGCCGGCTTCCACCATTTCGCCTCTACGCATGACAAGCACACGATCCGCAACGTCGGCGGCAACGCCGAGGTCGTGAGTGATCATCAGGATCGACGTGCCGGTTTCCCTTTGAATATCGCGGAGCAGGTCAAGGATCTGCGCCTGCACGGTCACGTCGAGGGCAGTGGTCGGCTCATCGGCGATAAGCAGCGCCGGTTTCATCGCCATGCTCATGGCGATCATGATCCGCTGCCGCTGACCGCCCGAGAATTCGTGCGGGTACTGCCTTTGGCGTTTTTCGGGGTTAGAGATGCCGACGCGTCCCAGTAGTTCGATCGCCCGCCGGTCCGCCTCGGTCCGGCTGCTGCCATGAATGCGGCAGACCTCCGCAATCTGCCAGCCAACCGGAAAGACAGGGTTCAGGTGGACGAGAGGATCCTGGAACACGACGGAGATGTCCCGACCAGCTGCGGCCCGGCGCTCTGCCCGTGGCATTTTCAGGAGGCTCTTTCCGCGGAAATGGATGTCTCCGGACCTCATGATGGCTGGCGGCATGTCGAGCAGCCCCAAGATTGCCGAAGCGGTCACGCTTTTGCCGGAACCGCTCTCGCCGATGATCGCGAGCGTCTCTCCCTTTTCAACTGAGAAGGAAATATCTTTCACTGCGTGGAATGGCCCGTCGACGGTCTGAAAATCGACGGACAGATGATCGACTTCAAGAAGGGGCGTGTTCATGCTGTCACCTCACGGGGCGTCAACCGGACACGCAGTGTCGGGTCATTTGCAATGCGGAACCAGTTGCCAATAATGGTGGCCGAAACGGCCATGGAGGCAATTGCGAGGCCGGGCCAAAGCGACACCCACCAGGCGGTTTTCAGATAGGGCTGGCCTTCGGCGACGAGCAACCCCCAGGTTGCATCCGGTGGCTGCACCCCGATACCGAGGAAAGAAAGTGCCGATTCCGCCAGCATGATCACGGCGAATTCAAGCGCGGCGATGGCGAGTACGGTCGGCATGACCAAAGGCACGATATGCCGCCTCAGAACATGGATGTCGCCTGCGCCCATGGTGCGGGCTGCAGCCACGGACCACCGCTCCCGAAGTTCCAGCGACTCGCCACGAACGGTCCGCGCGAACACGGCAAGCCTGGTGATCGTGAGGATCAAAATGACATTGCCGATATGCGCTCCGAGAACAAAGAGGACGACCATTGCCAGCAACAGCGATGGGATACTGAGGAGGACGTCGATCCCCCGCATCAAGGCGGCGCTCAAGAGGTTCTCTCGCAGGCCGGCAATCAGCCCGATGAACGTTCCCGTCACCATTGCCATCAATACGGCCGCAGCCGCGATCATGATCGTCGTCCTGGCAGCAAGGACCAATCGGACGATCATCGGCCGACCGAGCGCATCGGCGCCGAGGAAGTAGACCCACGATCGATTAAGGTGGAACGGTGCCGCGTGCCGTGCCGTTAGCTGCATCCGGTTTAAGGATGGATCGACGAACGCCGGCCCGATGATTGCGATAACAACAAGAACCAGCAGATATACGAGCGCCACGCAAGCCACGCGGTCTTGTTTCAGCAATAGCCAATAGTTTCGCATGGTGTCCCTCAAGTCAGCCTGACGCGGGGGTCAAGCCGCATGTAAAGGATGTCGATGATCGTGTTCATCAGATAGACCGCGACGGCGGCAACGATGATGCAGGTGATCGTGAGTTCGAAGTCGCGGTTTCGCACCGAGTCGATCATCAGATTGCCGATGCCAGGGAAGCCGAAGATCGTTTCGACGACAACAGCTCCGTTGATGAGGCCGGTTGCCTGGATGCCGGCTACGGTTATGAGCGGCAGGAGTGCATTTCTAAGTGCATGGACAAAGATGATGCGCGGTCCGGATGCACCCTTCGATATCGCCGTCTTCACGTAGGGAGCGTTCAGGCAGCTGATCATGCTGGACCGAACCACCTGTGACAACAGTCCGACAGGACCGAGGACAAGAACGGCCACAGGCAGGATCCAGTATTTTGCGCTGCCCATGCCCGACGTGGGAAGCCATTCGAGTTTCATCGAAAAGACGAGAATCGCGACGATCGAGACCCAGAAGGGCGGAGTGGACGCGGTCACGATCGTCAGGATGCTGACGAGCCGGTCAAAAAGCGAATTTGGCCAATAGGCCGCGAGCGAACCCAGGATCGCTGCCAAGCAAATTGCTATCGACATAGCAAAAGCCGCGAGCTTCAGCGTCACCGGAAATGCCTCTAGAACGACGTCGAGCGCAGGCCGGGCCTTGAAGACGGAGTTGCCAAAGTCGCCATGCGCGAGGTTCGAGATGTATCTCGAGAACTGGATGAGAACCGGATCGTTGAAACCATGTTCTTGCCGGAAGGCTGCACGCTGCGTCTCTGAGGCCGACAAGGGCAGATAGAGGTCGGTCGGGTCCCCAGTCAGTCGCGTCAGGAAGAAAACGACCGTGAGAAGAACAAAAAGTGCGGCGACGCTTTGAGCGAAGCGCTTGACGACATAGCGCAACATACGCGAACCCTTCGGAATCTGTTGGGACGGCGGCATCGCCGCCGCCCCAAATATTCTCACTTGAACGTGATGGTAGCGACGTCAAGACGCCCTCGAGAGGTTGGCTTGAAGTTCAGCCGTGGGGAGACGCGAGCGTCAGCGACCTGATGGAAGAGCATGATGTCATAGGCCTGGTCGTGGATGCGTGCGAATGCCGCCTGGTAAAGCTCCGACCGCTTCGGGTTGTCGGCTGCAGAGCCCTGGTCGATCAGCTTGTCGAGTTCGGGATCGTGTGTCTTCGACGTTCCACCAGTGGAGTGGTACTTGTTCAGAAGCGTAATACCGGCGTCGCCCGTATTATTATCATGGATGTCCATGAGAAGATGGAGCGCAGTGCTGTCGTTGAAGGGCTTGAAATAGAAGCCGTTATATTCGTTTGCTTCGAGGAGCTGTGGCTTCGTATTGAACCCGACCGCGTTCAGCATCTCGGAGATCGCTTGCATACCTTCGGCGCCGGCCGGCACGTTCGGTCGGGCGATCACAAGGATCTCCTTGTCGACCGGGACGCCGTCGGCCTTTGCCTCAGCGATGAGCTTCATCGCTTTATCGGGATCATAGGGGAAAGGCTTGATCGTGTCGTTGTAGCCATTGATGGTCGGCATGACGTAGTTTTTCGCCAAGACCCAGCGTGGGCTGTAAATCGAGCCGATCATGGCTTGACGGTCAAGCGCCAGGTTCATCGCTTCGCGAACACGAAGGTCGTTCATCGGCGGCTTGTCGACATCGATGCGCAACCGCATGGTTTCCGAATTCAGATAGGAGAAGTCGGTTTTCGGATTATCAGCGTCCTGCGGGGCGATTTCGGGGGCAATATCCGCTTCGCCACTCGCCACCATGGCAGCGCGGACGAGGGACTCCTTTCGGAAAAGGTAGGTCACGGCCTCTACCTCGGGTTTGGCGCCCCAGTATTTGTCATTGCGCTTAAGCTCGATGCCCTCACCCGGCTTCCAGCTGGCGAAGCTATAGGGCCCCGTGCCGACAGGCGCACGGGTAAAATCGTCAAACGGCGTGTTGGGCGAGACCATCGGAAGCGTGGCCAGCATGACTGGAAGGAGCGGCGCGGGATGGTCCGTCTTCAGGTCAACGGTTAAATCGTCGACGACATCAAACGTGAACTTCATTCCCTCGAAGTGATAGCTGCGGGTCGCGCAGTTCAGTTTCGGGTTCAGCACGCGCTGGAATGACTTGACGAAGGTTTCGGCATTGAAGGCGGAACCATCCTGGAAAGAAACGCCCGGACGCAGCTTTAGACGCCACTGGCTGTCACCGGTCCGGGTCCATTCCGTGACCAGTCCCGGCTGGACCTGACCGGTCGCAGCGTCGATCTTGGTGCCCGTCTCGACGAGGTTGTTTCGGATCACGAAGCCGATCGTGCTGCGTGTCGTGTTGCAAGGATCGAGTGTGTCCGGTTCCGCGTCAAGCACGATGCGAATGTTCTTGTTGGGCTGCTGTGCCGCAATGACGCCGGCCCCGACTGTCAATGCAACCGCAGTCGCGGCCGCAAATCCTATTGCTTGAAAAGCTTTCATTTTTTCCTCCCTAATCTCATGCAGATCAGCGATCTGCGATCACGCTACGGCTGACTTCGGTTTTTTGCATCACAGACAAATTCACCAACGAAGTTCGACCGCTTGTTTGTTTTTGCTCATCGCCACCTTGTGTTTGAATCGCGCGCGCAATTGAAGCAGCCCACCCTCCGGTCGGCTGCTATGCCCTCCTATTGGTCTACAATGAAGCCGTCATGGTGGGGCCGCACAAGGATGGGGCGATCGACCTTAGGTGAGGACGCGAGCGCCCTCTCGCGGAGCTCGATTCCGAGACCTGGCCCTTGCGGTATCGAAAGGAAACCATCCTGTGGTGCTGGCAGCCCTTCGAATAAAGCGGCAGCTGGCAGATCGGTGTTTCCGTGGATGCCGGTCGAGGATGACGGGTACTCCTGGATCGCGACGTTCGGGACATTCGCATCGAGCTGCAACTCAGCCGCCAGGTTAAGCGGCGACAGCGGATTGTGCGGGATGATGTCCATGTCATTGGCTTCGGCGAGCGCAGCAATCTTCTTGGCGCCCGTGATACCGCCGCAGAGGCCGATGGACGGACGAAGGAATTGGACGCCTCTTCTTGCTACCAGCGTCTGGAACATCTGCAAGCTGAAGTAGCGCTCACCGGTTGCGATCGGTACAGAGATATGATCGGCAACCCACGCCATGGCATCCTGGCTGCTCGGCTTGAGCGGATCCTCGAAGAACATGGGACGATAGGGTTCGATCTCGCGGGCGAATGTGATCGCCTCGGCGACCGTCAATCGTCGGTGCAATTCGATGCAGAGGTCGACATCAGGCCCGAGTGCTTCTCGAAGCGAAGCGATGACCGCAACCGCGTCGTCTATCTTGCGGGCGTGGGGCTTGAAATAGCGGTTATAGTCCTCGTCGAGGAAGGGGTTGAGGTGGCCGAGTGCCGTGAAGCCCTGAGATTTACGGAGCAGTGCCTCGGAAATCATCTCCTTTGGTGTCTTCGCCTTGACGTGGCCATACAGACGGATCTTGTCCCTTACAGAGCCGCCGAGCAGGTCCGAGATCGGAACACCGAGAGACTTGCCCTTGATATCCCACAGGGCGATGTCGATGGCGGAGATGGCGCCCATGATTGCGGCGCCGGTGAAATGACTTGCACGCTGCAGTGCGTTCCAGTGGTGCTCGATCTGCCGGGCATCGCGGCCAACCAAATACTCGCCGCACTTCACGATCGCGGCGGCGCTGGCCTCGAGGTGTCCCCACGCGCCGGATTCTCCTATGCCGGTCGTCCCGTCTTCAGTGGTGATCTGAACAAAAAGGTACTTGTCTACAAAGCTCGGTACAACTGACTTAATTTTCATGGCCCACCAACTTTCTGTTGGACCATTTTTCGGGTGGCTCGCCCCGACTTTCAATTCGTAGTTCCCTAAACCACCCTTTCCAGATTTTGAACGGTCGGGCCGAGGCCAACAGCCTTGCTGGAGCGACGAAAAAGAGGCAGCGATCAGAACGCAGCCTTACCGTTTTTCGAAGCCAGAATAACATCTTTGAACGACCGAGCTGCGCTCGTCATCAGGTCTTCGCGGTACCAGATTTTTATCTGGCGATCCGCCCAATCCTCTTCGATTGGGAGGCAGACGGTTCCAAGCTTCCTGGCGTACGGCTTGGCCATGAGCTCTGACATAATGCCAATTCCCAAATTTGCGGCGATCATGCTTCGCATCACGTCAAACGACTGCACGGCCCGATACCTCAAGGTTTGTCGCCGTTCGGCGGCCTGCTGAACCAGGAAAGCGCACAGTGCGCTCTGCGGTCCTAGGGTCACATGGTCGAATTGCAGCATCTCTTCGAAATTGGCTCGACGCTGTCTGGCCAATGGGTGGTCAGCGGGGACCATCGCGACGAGCTTTACGTCCTGGAAAGAATCCGAGGACATGCCGATTGGCGCGTCAAACACCGAGATCGTGAGACCGAGGTCTGCCCGTCCGCTTTCGATTTCGGGAACAATCGACCAGCCGTTCACCTCTTTGAGATCGACGGTGACGTCGCGGTACGTGGCCGAATATCTGGCGACGATGTCTGCGAGGCCGCCCACGATTGCAGACTGTGTGGCGATGATGCGGACCTGACCGCGTTTCCCTGCTGCAAACTCCTTCATGGCTTGCGAGGCGATGTTCAGCCGGTGCATCACGGATTGAATGTGGACGGCCAATTCCTCGCCGGCGGGCGTTGCCGTCACCCCGCGAGCATGTCGTTCAAAGAGCGTGACCCCAAAGAGATGTTCCAGGTCCTGAATGCGCTTTGTAACTGCCGGCAAAGCGATGTGGGATTTTTCGGCGGCGCGCGTCAGGCTTCCTTCCTGGTGGGCAATGAGAAACAGCCGAGCAGATTCCAGATCAAGTCCACGCATATAGTCTAAACGGGCCGTAGTCGCCTTTATCTCCATTGTGGGAAGGAACCGAAGAACAGCATAACCAATTTAGGGACGGTGACAACATAAGACGCCCAGGACAGCCACCCCTATACCCTCGCGAAATGTCCCTCGGACACCTGGCGTAGTGGCGTGCTGTCGGCGACGTAGCCGAGAGGCCGCAGCGCGTTTCTTGGTTCCGTCGTATCCAGAGTGCGATTGGCTGACCTTCGTTCTGGGTCGGGTAAGGGCACGGCCTCTAGGAGCATACGTGTATAGGGATGAGCCGGAGCGGCGAAGACCTTTTCGCGCGGCCCTATCTCTACAATTTCTCCTAGATACATCACGGCAACACGGTGGCTGATTCGCTCAACGACAGCCATGTCGTGTGAGATGAAGACGAAGGCCAAACCGAGCTCTCTCTGTAGGTCCATCAATAGATTGATGACTTGCGCCTTGACGGAAACATCGAGCGCAGAAACAGACTCATCCGCAACGATGACCTTCGGAGATAACGCCAGGGCTCGGGCGATGCAGATGCGCTGCCTCTGACCTCCCGAGAATTGATGCGGAAGGCGGCTTGCCATGCTCGCGTTCAGACCAACACGTTCGAGCAGCACACTCACCAACTGGCGCGCGTCGGCACGACCGCCGAGCTTATGAGTGAGGTACGGCTCTGCGATCGCGTCCCCGACGGTACGCCGCGGACTAAGGCTTGCAAAAGGATCCTGAAAAATCATCTGGATGTCGCGCCGCGCATCGCGCAGTTCGTTCCCCGACATCGACATAAGCTCCCGACCGGAGAGGACGACACTTCCGCCAGAAGGCTTCACGAGCCGCATCAGGCCGCGGCCGGTCGTTGACTTGCCGCAGCCGGACTCCCCCACGATGGATAATGTTTCCCCGGGGAAAAGATCGAAGGAGACATTTTCAACGGCATGCACGCGGCTCGAAACCTTCCGAAACCACCCGCCCCTGATGTCGAAGCGAACGCAAAGGTCTTTCACCTTGAGAACCGGCCCGTCGGATTTCCGGATAGTGTCGACGGGTTTGTCCGCCTCACTATGCTCGCCAGTTGTCGCATTAATCATCTGGAATTTCAGTGGCTGCGAGACACCCTGCATCGAACCCAGCTGCGGAACGGCATTGAGCAGCATTCTGGTATAGGGGTGCTCGGCACTCCTGAATATTCTGCTCGTCGAGCCCGTCTCGACGATGTCGCCCCGCAGCATGACGGCCATCCGATCGGCAACTTCTGCGACCACGCCCATGTCGTGGGTAATAAAGATGACCGACATTCGCTCCTCTTCCTGGATCTCCTTGATCAGGTTGAGGATTTGGGCTTGGATTGTGACGTCGAGAGCTGTAGTCGGCTCGTCGGCGATCAGGAGCTGTGGCCGACAGGCGAGCGCCATGGCGATCATGACGCGCTGTCGCATCCCGCCTGAAAAATTGTGCGGATATTCATCGTACCGAGTGCTTGCGGCAGGGATCCTCACGCGATCCATCAGTCGCAAAGCTTCCTTTTTGATATCTTGGAGCGATGTCGATGTATTGTGAAGCGCTATCGCTTCGGCGATCTGCTTTCCGATCGGAAGAACAGGATTAAGGCTCGTCATTGCTTCCTGAAAGATCATTGAGATCTCGTTCCCGCGAACCTCGCGCATGCTATCCTCGCTGAGTGCAAGCAAGTTGCGCCCGCCGAGTTGCACCTCGCCTTCTACACGCGCACTTTCCGAAGAGAGCAGTTGCATGATCGAATAGCCGGTCACACTTTTTCCCGAACCGGATTCCCCTACGAGCGCCAATGTTTCCCCGGCCGCCACCTCGAAGGAAACCCCTTTCACGACCTCCAGCCACTGGCCATTTTGGTGAAAGGACGTACGCAGGTTCCGGACCGCAAGCGTTTGCTTGCCCGTGAGTTCGTGTTCAAGTTTTGATTTTTCTTGAGTCATAGCGCTCATCTGCATTGACCATCCTCCCATTTCTCGCCCCGAAGACGTCGCGATAGTCATCTTTCGCTCGAATTCGGATCAAGCATGTCACGCGCGGCATCGCCGATCAGATTGATCGAAAGCACGATCGTTGTGATGGCAAAACCGGCCCCAATGATCGGCCACGGCGATCCGAAGACGTTACCAAGCCCCTCGCGGATGATATTGCCCCAGCTCGGATTGGGCGGCTGCGTCCCAATTCCAAGGAAACTCAATGCCGCTTCGAGCCGAATGGCTGATGCGATCCACAAGGTCCAAAGAAGGACAATCGAGGCGCCAATGTTCGGGATAACGTGCCGGATGATGATAATCGGCATCTTCACGCCAATTGCGATCGAGGCTTCGATGTAGGGTTCTTGCCGGACTGAGAGAGTCGAAGCTCTCGCAACTCGCGCAAATCCGGGAACGAAGGCAATCGTCAACACCAGGACCACATTCCAAAAGCCTCCGCCGAGTGCTGCCGAAACGATGATGGCTAGCAGCAGTTCGGGGAATGCCATTAGAAGATCGATCATTTTCGAAACGACGCGATCGACTACGCCTCCAAAATAGCCGGCGAGAACTCCTAGTGTCGTGCCGATTACCGCCGCACAGGCCGGCGCAATAAGTCCAAACAGCAGGGAGGTGCGCGAACCGTAGATCAGCCGAGAAAGCACATCACGGCCGAACTGGTCGGTTCCGAGCCAGTATTGCGAAGAGGGATATTTGTTAATTGACAGGAAGCTTTGTTTAAGCGGGTCGTAGGGCGCGATCCACGGTGCGAAGGCCGCCATCGCAAAGAAAAGAAGAACCACCACAAGCGCAATCATTGTCGAAACACGGCGGAAAAACAGGCGTTTAACGAGACTTAGCGTGCCGTGGTTGGAGGCCGGTGCGGAAGAAAGGTCGATAGCGGCCATTGCTTAACTCCGGATACGTGGATCGATGACGGTGTAGACCAGATCGACCAGCAAATTGATGAGAACCACGAGGAGAGCGAAGACGACCACGGCACCCTGGATCAAGGGATAGTCGCGCTCGGCAATCGCCTTGATCAGGGTTGAGCCGAGTCCTGGCCGATCAAAGACGAGTTCCACCGCGACCGCGCCAGATAGCGTAGCCAAAAGGCTTAGCCCGAGCCCTGTGACGATCGGAAGAAGGGCATTCCGAAGCGCATGCTTGTAGATCACGGTCCTCGGTGGAGCGCCCTTTGCGCGAGCTGTGCGGACATAGTCCTTTGAAAGAACTTCCAAGAGTGACGTGCGGGTCAATCTGCCCAGAAACGCTATCTTGAGCACAGCCAATGTTACAGCTGGCAACACGAGGTGGTAGAGTTGATCGACGACCCCCTCGCCGCCTCCGTTAATCGGGAAGAGTTTGAGATTGAGCGCGAAAACGATCAACAGAATTGCACCGAGATAGAAGTCCGGGATCGCATATCCGATCAGTGAGAAGATGCGCATACCCTGATCCGGCAAACGGTTCTTACGCACGGCCGCCCAAACGCCAAACGGCAATCCCACGATGAGCCCGATCAATGTCGCGCCGAACGCAAGAGCCACGGTGTAAGGCAGATTATGAGCGATCAGTACGGCTACCCGTTCTTTGGAGATCAGCGAGGCACCAAAATCAAAAGTCACGACATCCCATAGAAACGTGAAATATTGCTGCCAGAGGGGCGCAGCGAGCCCGGTCTGTTCCCGGAACAGCGCGAGCTGTTCCGGGGTCGCGAAGTCGCCCAGTGCCACCAAAGCCGGATCGCCTGGAAGGATGCGCAACGCGATAAAGACAAGCGTGAGCACAAGCCAGAGCGTTGGAATTGCATCCAGCAGCTTGTTGATGATGAGACTGGGCATGCTGCCTCCTATGCCTGAACAACTTTGGCATGGCGCAGAGGCCAGTACGGCGTGCCGGCCTCCACCTTGAAGCCGAGATCGACGCGGGGGTTGCGGGCAATCACGTAGGAAAGTGTGATGATGCCAAGACCAGGCAGATCTGTAAGGATCTGCTTTTCCATTTCCTTCACGATCTCGACGCGTTTCGCAAAGTCGGGCTCTGCGTTGGCCTTGCTCATCAGATCGTCAATTCCGGGGATCGCAACTCCGTAATGGCTGTAATTGGTAAGACCGCTGCCATCGGCCTTCACGTCCCCCGTCTTCAAAAGCAGGTCACCGATTGGCGCCGTCGGGACCGGCGGATAGCTCAAGGAGGACAGGATGAGACTGTTCTTGTCCTTGCGGTTGTCCGCGTGGAAGGTCGCATGATCGATGATTTTCAGATCGAGATTGATGTTCACCGCGCGCAGCTGCTCCTGGATCATGAGCATGATCGAGGCGTAATCCTCGCGTTGGCTAACGAAACAAGGGATCGTCAAGCCGCTGGCAAAGCCCGCTTCCTTGAGCAGGGCAATCGCCTTTTCAGGGTCGTATTTATACTGCAGCTCAGCTGGCAGTTCGTCCTGTTTCACAGACCCCGGAAATTGCGGCGCGATAATGCCGACCATTGGGACAGCGATGTTGCCAAAGGCGGCTGCGATCGCGGTGGCGTCAATGGCATAGCGAATTGCCTGGCGGACCTTGATATTGGCGAGCGGTCCTCTGTTGAGGTTGATGTGGAGGGTGTTGAAGCTACCGGGCGCCGTCGCATCGAAGATTGTATTCGCGTTCTGCTGACGCATGGAATCATTCCAGCCCGGCGCGCGCACACCTTCGATCATATCGACGTCGCCAGATGCGAATGCCAGCGTTCTTGCGGTCGTGTCGGCGATGAAGCGAACCCGAAGGTTTGGCGTGGCCGCCTGGCCATCATAGTAGTCCTTGAAGGCGGTCAGGAGCAGGCCGGCATTGCTGTCGAGGCTCGTAAACTCATATGGTCCCGTTCCGACCGGATCGGTGTTGAACTTCTCGTCTCCCTTTTCCTCGAACGCCTTCTTGCTCAAGATGGAGGCGCTGAGGTCGGATACACATGTGCCGTTGAGCAGCGGATCTGGATCCTTTAGCTTGATCACGACCGTGTTCGGGTCGGTCGCCTCAACGCTCAAAATGTTGCGATAGTACGACTTGGCTTTGGTGCTGATTTTTGGATCGAGGTGGCGACTGAACGTGAAGACCACGTCGTCCGCGGTCATCTCTCCATAGTCTTTGTGAAACTTCACGCCGCTACGCAGCTTGTAAGTCCAGGTCTTGGCGTCCTCAGAACTCGTCCAGCTTTCAGCAAGGGCGGGCTCAAACTCCTCGGGCTTCACCGCCCATTTTCCATCGGGACGCTTCACCAACGTGTCGTACAGCTGGGAGATGACCCAGTTGTCCGCACCGGTCGAAGAAATCAGTTGTGGGCTCATCCCGTTTGAGGAGCGAGCCGCGAAAGCGCAAGTGATCGTATCGTTTTTTGACTGTGCGGCGGCTTGGAAGCCAACGCCGGAAAGAGCCGCGAATGCGGTGCCTGCCGCAGTTGTTACCAATAGTTGTCTGCGTGTAATGCTCATGGAAATCCTCCCAGTTTGTCCATTAGATTGCAATCGATAGGCGTCTTGCCTGCATTTCCTTCTCATCGAACTGAAGCCCGAGACCCGGGCGATCAGGCACTTCAAAGCAGCCGTCGACGGGCTGAGACGGATTTACGAAGACCGGCGCGCCGCGTTCCCACTTGTCCGCGAGCTCGACAGGCTTCGCGAGATGCAGGAGGGTGCTCAGCACGTGGATGTTGGCCAGGTGACCGACGACCGGTTGCGTTTGATGCGGGACGAGTTCTACGCCATGGGCTCGCGCCAGCGCGGCGCATTGCATCATTCCTGTGACGCCGCCCATCTTCACGATATCCGGCTGCACCATCCGCACGCCGGCTTCGATCAGTTCCTTCAAACCCTGCAGGGTATAGGTCTGCTCGCCCGCCGACACGGTGATGTCGAGCCGTTGCGCGACTTCACCCATCGCTTTCACGTTGTAGTGCTGGACAGGCTCCTCGAACCACGAGTAGCCGAGGTCTTCCAAGGCTCGGCCAACGCGCATGGCACCATTGACCGAGTAGCCATTATTTGCGTCAAAACCGATCATGAAGCCGTCGCCCAGAAGTTTCCGCACGGCCGCGGCCTTCCGGATATCTCCTGCGATGTCGACGTCCTGCCGGGTGCGGTCGCCGTCCCAACGGATTTTGACCGCGGCCGGCTTTTCGGTCTCCACTCGCCGCGCGACGTCTCTGACAACCTCGTCTACGGTCTTCGCGGCATTCCCACCAACCGAGCTGTAGCAAGGAAGCGTTTTCGTCCATGCCCCGCCGAGTAGTTTGTAGAGGGGCTTCTGAAGCGCTTTTCCCTTCAGATCCCACATGGCGATATCGATCGCGGCGAGCGCGCCGGTCACGATGCCTTCCGGACCGAGCTTGATGCACTTATGAAGAAGGCGATCGATCAGCACCGCATGATCGAACACATCTTGCCCGACCAACTCTGGCGCCATTTCGCGCGCGATGACCGCAAGGGAAGCATGGCCTCCATGCATCGGCGAAGCTTCGCCTATGCCGAACAGGCCATCTTCGGTGTCGATACGAACGAATGCGCTTTTGGGCATCCAGCCAGAACCATTTCCCATGGTGAGCTGGAAAACATCAACGCTCGAAATTTTCATTTTGCCTCCTCCGAAAAGAAACCGGTGCCACCCTCCTCGCAGCACCGGTTTGTTGCTGCTATGCCTGTATTGGGATTGCGCGCTTGCGCTCCTTGAGGACACTCTCGTCCAGTTCGATCCCAAGTCCTGGCCCCGACGGAACGAGGAACTTTCCGTTGCGCTTCACGAGCGGTTTCTTCAGAAGCGTCTGCATCAACTCGGTGTTCCGCTCGGCGGGGTCGTTCCACTCGACCGGTTTTGAGGCGTGCATCTTGCAGGCCATAAGATGTAGGTTGGCAGCATGGCCAACCGCCGGCTGCGTCTGATGTGGGACAATTTCCGCGCCGTGCGCGTAGGCGATAGCCATGCACTTCATCAGGCCGGTGATGCCGCCCATTTTTATCGGATCGCACTGGATGACCCGAACGCCGGACTTGATGAGCTCAACAACGCCCTGGAGTGTATAAGTCTGCTCCCCTGCCGTCACCAGGATGTCCAGCCGGCGAGCTACCTCTCCCATGGACTCGACGTGGTAGTGTTGAACCGGTTCCTCAAACCACGAATAGCCAAGGTCTTCCAAGGTTCGGCCGACCTTGACCGCGCCGGCGACCGAATAGCCGTTGTTCGCATCGAACCCGAGAGGGAACTGGTCACCTACAAGCTTCCTGACAGCCTTCGCCTTGGCGATATCATTGGCGATGTCGGCATCAATGCAGGTGCGGTCGCCATCGAAGCGAATCTTCAAGGCGGACGGCGTGTCGCGCGTCAGTCGTTTCTCCACTTCGCGCACGACCTCGTCCACCGTGCGATGGGCGTTTTGACCGAGAGAGGTGTAGAACGGGATCTCCGTTCGCCATGCCCCGCCCAACAGCTGGTAGATCGGCTGATTGAATATCTTGCCTTTGATGTCCCAAAGAGCGATGTCGATGGCGGCGAGTGCGCTCGTTAAGTTCCCCTCAGGCCCCATCTTGATGTAGCGATGCAGCAGCCTGTCCGTCAGTACGGCGTGATCCAGTGGGTTCTTGCCTACCAGCTCCTGGGCAAGCGTGTTGGCAATAATACCCAGGACATGCATGCCACCGTGCATCGGGGTGCATTCACCATAGCCAGTGACGCCGTCGTCCGTTACGATTTTTACGAAGCTGGTGCGCTTGGCAGGCGTATCGTCATCCCAGGCTAGTTGAAACGCTTCTACTTCAGCAATTCGCATTATTTCCTCCCTCACCAACTTGCTGCGATGTACTTGGTCTCACAGAATTCAAGGATCCCGTGATGAGCCCCTTCGCGTCCGAGACCACTTTGTTTAGTGCCGCCAAAAGGCGCCGCAGGGTCCGAAACGAGACCGCGGTTCAATCCAACCATGCCGCTATCCATGCGCTCAGACACACGCAGACCGCGGGCAAGATCTTTGGTGTAGACATACGAGATCAGCCCATATTCAGTGCCGTTTGCGAGTTCGACCACTTCGTCTTCCGTGGTGAAGGTTGTGATCGCGGCAACAGGGCCGAATATTTCCTCTGATGAGATTTCCGAGTCCGATGGAACATCCGAAAGAACAGTCGGAGCAAAGTAGAAGCCTTGGCGCTCGAGCGGATCGCCGCCGGTAAGCACTATTGCCCCCCTCGCCTTAGCATCCCCAACAAGACCAGCAATTCTCTCGACCGCTTTCGGATTGATCAGCGGCCCGCATTGGGCGCTCGCGTCGTAACCGGCTGCGACCTTCATCGAACCCATGCGCTCGGCCAGGCGTGTCGAAAACTCCTTCGCAATGCCGGACTGCACGTAGAAACGGTTGGCGGCGGTGCAGGCCTCACCACCGTTGCGCATCTTGGCAATCATGGCGCCTTCGATCGCCGCATCGAGGTCGGCGTCGTCGAAAACAATGAAAGGCGCATTGCCGCCAAGCTCCATCGAGCATGACACAACCGTGTTGGCAGCTTCGCGCAGAAGAACCCGACCAACTTCGGTGGAGCCCGTAAAGGAGAGTTTGCGGACGCGCGCGTCGTTCAACATGGAACTTACGGCAGGTCCTGACTTCGATGTGGTGATGACGTTGACGACACCAGCCGGCACGCCAGCCTCAGCGTATAGGTTCGCAAGGACAAGTGCCGTTAGCGGCGTTTCAGTGGCGGGTTTCAGGACGCAGGTGCATCCTGCGGCAAGCGCGGGAGCGATCTTACGAGTGGCCATCGCAGCCGGGAAGTTCCAAGGCGTGACGAGCACCGAAACGCCGATTGGCTGATGCTCAACGATGATTTTGTTGGCGCCACTCGGAGCCGTGGAGATTTCGCCATTAAGGCGAACGGCCTCCTCGGAAAACCAGCGGAAGAACTCTGCGGCATAGCCGACCTCACCATGGGCATCGCTGAGCGTCTTGCCGTTTTCAAGACTGATGAGTTCTGCCAGCATATCCTTGCGCTCAATCATCAGTTCGAAACAGCGACGCAGGATATCCGAGCGTTTGCGAGGTGCTGTTGCGGCCCATCCGCTGGCGGCCTTGTGGGCGGCAGCCACCGCCTCCATGGAATCCTGGACAGTCGCATCAGCTACGGCGACAATGACATCGCCGGTCGATGGATCGAGCACGTCGATCGTGTTCCCCTCCCCTCCAGAGCGCCACTGGCCGTCAATAAAGAGGCCGGTCGGAAGCGAGGCGATGTCGAAGCTCACCATCGGAGACACTTTTGCAGCAACGTTCATTTCAGCTAGCCTTTCTTTGATCAGCACTGGCCTTGAGAGCCGACCTGTCTCCGGCGAAGGCCGCTCCGACAAGCGTCTTCATGGCCGCCACATCCAAAGGACGTGGGTTGTTCTTGATGAGACGGGCAATTCCGAGCGACTGCGTAACGATTGCTGGAAGCTGGTCACCCGTGATCCCGAGATCTTTTAGGGAGGACGGAATACCGACGGCCGCGAAGAGATCAGCAACTGCGTCAATCGTTGCATCGGCAGCGAGTTCCGCCGGTCCTTCCGGCAGCGAAATTCCCAATGCGCGGCCGACCTCGACGAGCTCTGGAGCGCACCAGTCGCGATTGATCTGCATGACATAAGGCATCATCAGGGCGACACCGGTGCCATGCGGCGTATGGGTCATTGCGCCGACCGGATACTGTACGGCATGAGCGGCAGCCGTTCCGGCGGTGCCGAACGCAAGACCGGCGGACATCGCGCCGAACATCAGGCGCTCGCGGGCCACGATGTCGTTGCCGTTTTCGAAAGCAGCCCGCAGGCTCGCGCCGATATGTTGTATCGCCAGCAGGGCGTAGTGATCGCTGAAGGCATTCTTTCCGAGAAAAACATGCTCATGGACGAGGTCAGCCCCAGGCTCGCGTCTGGCTGTGGTGAAGGCTTCAATGGCATGCGTCAGCGCGTCCGCGCCAGAAACAGCGGTCAGAGAAGGCGGGCAGGTGAATGTGAGTTCGGGGTCGCAAATAGCGGTATCCGAAATAAGATACGGGCTCGCGATGCCGATTTTCAAAGCCCTGTCCGGATCGGTCAGAACGGCTACTGGTGTCACTTCCGACCCCGTGCCTGATGTCGTCGGGAGTGAGATCAGAGGCAGGGTTGGCCCCGGCACCATGAACTCGCCATAGTAATCAGACGCCTTTCCGCCATGAGCCAGAAGCAGCGAGATCACCTTTGCAGCATCAAGGCAACTACCGCCGCCGATGCCAATCACGAAGTCCGCACCGAAGGACCCCCCGTCCGCTACCCCTGCTGTGATGCATTCGACCGGTAGCTCCGCGACAACGCCGGGGAAGACTTTGACCGTGATGCCCGCCGCGGTAACTGCGTCAATAAGGTCTCTGAATGTCCGATCCGCTGCGAGACGCTCATCTGTGACAACAAGCGCCCTTTGCCCCATGCGCGATGCAAACTTCGGCAAGGAACTGCGCTGGCCGCTGCCGAACACGATGTTCCTCGGTGTGCGAATTGCCCCGAATAACGTCACCGAAACTCCTCCCACTAATTCAATCAGGCTGCTGCCGGTACGCCGGCGAGCCGCAATAGACTTTCGTAAATTTCACTGACGACCGGGATTCCCTCCCGTAAACGGCGATCACGACAGGCTCGGCCCCGCTCGCCTGGGATCAAAACAGCATCGAACCCCTCGGCAGGTTCCATGCCTCGGATGGCTTGCAGATAGGACTCGAGTTCGCGGCGCGGTCCCGGCATCACGATGAAGAGGTCACCTTTGTTGCAAATGTTCGTGTCGTCGAGCGTCCCTCGAACGTCGCGACCGATAGCGGATGCGGCAAGCCCGCTTACGAGCAGCTCAAACGCGAGACCGAGCGCGTATCCCTTCGCTTGGCCAAAAGGCGCGATCGCTCCATTTTTCGCGGCTTCGGCGTCCGTCGTGGGATTGCCGTTGCCGTCCAGAGCCCAGTGAGCGGGAATTTTTGCCTTTCGATTGGCATGATCGTGGATTTCGCCCATGGAGACCACACTCGTCGCAGTATCCATGACGAACGGACCGTTCACCGAAGGGACGCCTATCGCGATCGGATTTGTGCCGATCATCGCTTCGCGAGCGCCCCAAGGGTGAACGAGCGCCTCGCTCGTCGACAACGCGACTATCGAGTATCCCTTCGACGCAACGTACTCAGCGTACCAGGCGAGCATACCGATGTGATTTGAATTGGTGACTGCCGCAGCGGCGATACCCGTGCCGGGCGCCCGCTCCAACAGGGCATCGATTGCGCTCTTCGCAACGACCGGGCCGAGCCCTCGTTTCCCGTCAACAACCAGAAACGCGCTTGAGGCCCATTCGTGTTGCCCGGTCGCACGGGCGTTGGAAACCCCGTTGACAACCCTTGAGATGATGCGTGGAAGCCGAAGCACCCCATGCGATGAGACCCCGCGCAGCTCCGCCTCAAGCAGTACTTCCGCCTGTAACGAGGCATGCTCAACGGGAGCGCCGACGCGCACCAGGGCCGCTTCGGCAAGGCTTCTGAGAATTTTTGCTTCAACCACTTTCACGATATCAAATCCGATCGGATATTCGATTGATGTCTTCGAAGTTAATTGATATAACGACGACGTCAAGACAAAATTTTCGATGGACCACCAAATGAAGAGCAATCAAGAGATCGAAACAGAGCTGTTGCGCCGGCCTACAAGCCTCGGGAACGACGTGTACGAAGCGCTCTACGCGCAGCTAATGTCCCTGAAAATTCCGCCGGGCGGGCGTATTTCGGTCGATGGGCTCGTCCGATCACTTGGCGTGTCGCAAACACCGATAAGAGAGGCGCTCTCACGGCTCGAGGCCCAAGGACTTGTCGTGAAAACGCACCTAATCGGGTACAGCGCCGCTGAGCAATTGGACCGCGACCGACTCAATCAGCTCTATGAATTGAGACTGCTACTCGAACCCTTTGCCGCAGGTCGCCTCGCACGGAGACGTGACGCCCAAGCAATCAGCGAGCTACGCGCCCTGGACCAGGAAATGCGACGAGAAGACAAAGCTCAGTCTCGCGCCGCATATGGTGAGTTTGCGAAACGTGACGCCGAGTTTCACAACTTCATTGCAAGGTCTTGCGGCAACGAACTGGTTCACGAGAGCTTGCAGCGCCTTCACACACACGTCCACTTGTTCCGTTTGTACTTCCATGCTCGGGCCACGACGGACGCAAATCGTGAGCACGCAGAGATCGTCTCAGCAATCGAAGACGGCGATTCAGTTCGGGCTGAAGAAGCGATGCGAATCCATATCGAGCGCTCAAAAGCTCGGTTCGAAGATGCTTTCGAAGACAGTGGAGCAATGAAGTGACAAGACGGAAGTCCTGAGGATCGAAGCGGCGGTGTTGGCTGGGTTCGTGATGGCGCGGCAACCAGCCTTGACTGGTCGGGAGGTTGTCTTTTCTTGAAGCGGAGCCCAGGACCGGCAATGTTACGTCGGCCCGCACCAGAGAAGTCATTTGTGCGTGCCGTGCCTTGCTATTCCAGCGGTAGTCCTCGACGAGCCCGAGCATCAGGCAGCTAACCGGAATGCTCCGCTAAGCTTCGATATGGGAACGCCGGCCGGACTTCCGAGCGAGAAGGGTCGTCGATTCTTTCGCCCTCAAGGTGCATGTCACTCTCCGGTGTGCGGACGGAACGTCGCGCTTCGTCATTCGACGCGTGAGCAAATTCCAGCAGCCTTCGCTCAGGTCGCCGAGTCTGTTCAATCGTACTGACGTACGGTCGAAGGGCAGTCATCCCGCCGGAATCGTCGACGCCTAGGATTGATAGGTCGTTGGGGAACGCGAATTCCACCGCCGGATCGCTTTCGCAGCACCGAGCGTGGCGACAGGTTTTCCGGGGCGGAGAGTTCGTTGATGACGCTCAGTTCCTGATAGATGATGGATATTCCGGCCGCGTCGGCATCGGCCGGGGTCGTTCGCGGAAGGCCACATGCCCTCCGTCCCTATAGCCCGTTCGGGCAACATTTGCTGATATCGACTTGCAGCCGGACGCGTTGCTCAAGCCGCACTTTCCACGTCAGACGACTTGCTCAACGGACGTCTTCTGAAGCGGTACTTCAAGACCGTAACGTTCTGAACGCGGTCCTGATTTCTTCACTGAAGAGTTCGGGTTCCTCCCAAGCGGCGAAGTGTCCGCCCTTGGCAACCCGATTGTAGTAGACAAGCTCGGGATAGGCCTTGGAGAGCCATTTCTTCGGCGGCTTGTAGACTTCCCCTGGAAACACCGTGACTGCGACAGGCACTTTGATGGGGGTCAACTTCGCCATCGCGCCCACGTTCTCCCAGTAGATCCGGCCGCTCGAAGGGCCGGTGTTCGTCAGCCAGTAAAGCGTGATGTTGTCGAGGATGGCGTCTTTGCCAAGGGCCTTTTCCGGATCTCCGCGTGTGAACACCCAGTCTGCGATCTTGTCGTAGAGCCACGCTGCGAGACCGACAGGCGAATCCGCAAGGCCGTACCCAATCGTCTCCGGCCGCGTGCCCATGATGGCCGCATAGCCGAAGCCGTTGTTTAGGAAGTCGCGAGCTTCATTGAAGATCACTTTCTCTTCCGGAGACAGACTGTCGGGCGCGGGCGTGCCGTTCATCAAGGCCTGTGCGGCGTCCTGAGGAAACGTGGCCGCGCGCTCCACCCGGTTGACATGGATGCCCAGCAATCCTTGGGGCGCCTGTCGGCCTAGGGCGTCGCTGATGATCGCTCCCCAGTCGCCGCCCTGCGAGACGTAGCGCTCGTAGGAGAGGCGCTTCATCAGCGTGTCCCATGCAGCGGCGATACGCTGGGGATCCCAGCCCTTGTCCGTCGGCTTTCCGGAGAAACCGAAGCCGGGGATCGAGGGGATTACCAGATGAAACGCGTCGGCCGCCTTCCCGCCGTGTGCTGTGGGATCGGTAAGCGGGCCGATGACGTTCAGCAGCTCAAAGACCGATCCCGGCCAACCGTGAGTCATAATCAACGGCAGCGCGTTTTCGTGCTTCGATCGGACGTGAATGAAGTGGATGTCGACTCCGTCAATGTTCGTGAGGAACTGCGGAAAGGAGTTGAGCTTCCTTTCCGCCTTTCGCCAGTCGTAGGACGACTGCCAGTAGTCGGCCAGTTCTCTCAGCCTCTCGGGCTGAACACCCTGAGACCGATCGGTGACCGTTTCACCATCCGGCCACCGCGTCGCGGCCAGACGTTGCCGCAGGTCAACAAGTGCGGCCTCGGGAGCTTTGGCATTGAACGGGCGGATATCGCCGATGCCAGCCGGAACTACGTTGACGGCGTCCGCGGCGGCAGCCGCCAACGGGATAATGGCCTCCGAAAGTCCGATCGCTACGCTGCCGAACAGCAGGGAGCGCCGGGAAATGTGCATTCTTTGAGTTGACTGCTGGACTGTCATGACATGCATCCTTTGCGAACGACGCCTCCGGGACTCATTTGATCGGTTCGACGAGTGCGACGCCCTTGCTGACGATCAGAACGGCCGAGCAGCGCACGCATCTTTTCGAGCGGCTCGACTTTCTCCTCGACGTTTGTGATGGCGTTCATGTTAATTCGTCTTTCTGGTTCAGAGGTAAGATGCGCATTGGACACCAAGGGGCCAGTGGGACGCATCATTCCTCGGCTCCCCTCGCTACTGAACTAACCGTCGGCGCGAGGTGTCCGGCTGTGATCGACGGGAATCTAGGCCGCCGGGCACCTTTCCGGTATTTGGAGAAAATGAGAGCCACCCTCTCATTTCGAAGCACCGTATCGTCGATCAGTCCCGCGCGTGCGCGATCGAAGCTCTTCAACCGGCGACTATTCGCAAGGAACGAGAGGTGACGGCTTCGCGCTGATCAAACCCTACCAGCGCGCCATCGTGCCAACATTCAGCGACCTTTTGCTGGGGCGAAGCCACGGCTGGGGCAAAACGGCTCGGGGTCGAAAGCGAGGCAATAAATTTGTGGAAGCACTTGTCCGCTTAGGGTCTGATAGCTTACCGTTGGTGGCATCTGCTGCCGAATTCCGCAAAAGGTTCGGTTTCCAACGCATCCATTAAGTGGTTCGCGCGTTCTTCGCTGGACCCACGAAAGAGGAAACCAATGTCTTTCCCACGGCCACGATCAGAAAACCCGTCGCTGCGTTTCGAGGATGCGAAGTCCGCCGTACGAAATATCCTTCAAGAACTACTGGCGTCCGCCAACGAGGCCGGATGGGGCACTGAAGAGATCACCGTGGCCATCGTCGAGGCCGCGCAGGTTCTGAAAGAAGCCAACAACAAGGATTCCGATCCTGCCGACGATCCGTCGATCAGCAACGCCGCGACGGAACAGATCGGTCGCGGTGAACTCTACGACTGACAGCGACCTCAGGCGAAATCGCCGACTCGCCCTGTCTGAAGTCACGATCGGCTAGCCTTCTCCTACGGCGGGATGGCCCTCACGCTTCCGCGTGAAGGCGGCCGCCCGCATTTCGTTTCGAAAGGTTATGTGCCTCCTCAATGGCGGAGGTTTCGCTTGCAACAGGGCGCGCTTCGACCGCCAGGACAGTATTACCGTGATCGTCACCTTCGCGCAGGCGTCGTCCTCGAACTTAGAGCGAATGCGTTCAGCTTCTCATCGGTCGCCTCCAACGCTTGGTCAGTATGGGAGTTGCCAGTTCATCCGCAGTGTAAGAATGCGACGCTGCGGATTCGTCGCCGTGAAGGCACCGCAACCCGTGATAGAAAACGCCAATTCGCGAAACAAAAAGTTGACACCTCAGCCTCCGCGATGTAGTAGCGAGCATCGATACTTTGTTTGCCGATATTTGTTTTTGCTGCGCCTTGCGCTTCGTAACGAACTTCCCCTCTCAAAAGTCGAAAATACCCGCTGTGCGTCGCCCAGCGGTGATCAACGTTGCTATGAAAGGGTTTGTTATGACCGCTGGCACAGTTAAATGGTTCAATGCCACTAAAGGCTTCGGCTTCATTCAGCCCGACGACGGCAGTGCGGATGTGTTCGTTCACATCTCTGCTGTTGAGCGGGCCGGCATGAGCTCGATCGTCGAAGGACAGAAGCTGGGCTACGAGCTCGAGCGCGACCCGAAGTCGGGCAAGATGTCCGCAGGCCGGCTCCAGTCCGCGTGAGCTTAAGCCTATCATGACCGCGGATGTACCGGCATGGCGGGCACGAGTTGAAAAGGTCAGGCGTGTGCCTGGCCTTTTTTTGTAGTAAGGCCCAAACCGCGATGAATGCCCTTTTCTATTCCCGACTTGAAAATCCAACTAGGAAGACACGTTGAGACACCCGAGCGACAACGGCTTTGCCGAAAGACGGAATTCCGCAGCGGAAGCCAAAAAGCAGCTTCTGGCGAAGTTTGCGTCTGCCCCGAAATCGACCGATCCCGCGATGCGGGAACGACTTGCTGCACGCGAAGCTATTGCTGCCGCCAGAGAAGCACGTCGCGCCGAACGCGAAGCATCAAAGAAGGCGGAACACGAGCGTGTTCTGATAGAAGCGGCGGCACTGGCGGCTGCTGCGGAAGCCGACGAACGGGCCGAGGCAGAAGCCCGGCAGGCCGTAATCAACGATCGCATTTCTCGGGTCGTCGCCGATGAGGCGGCGCGCAAAGCGGAACGTGACCGTCGATACGCGGCACGCAAGGCCCGCAGAGGCTGATCGAATTCATGGAAGCTAGCGTCAACACGCCCACCGATTCTGCCGAAGATGTTCGAGCGTGGCTGAAGGTTCTCTCCGGATACCGCCAGCCTCGCATCGGGCGGAGTGGCTTTGAGCTTCTGGTTACGGTCGTCCCGTTCGCCGCGTTTTGGGCTTGCGCATCCATATCTCTCTCCCAAGGTTTCTGGCTCGGACTGCTATCGGTCGTTCCGGCATCCGCGTTTCTTCTGCGGCTGTTCATGATTCAGCACGATTGCGGACACGGCTCGTTCTTCGCCCGTCGGGGTCTCGACGATTGGACGGGGCGTGCCATCGGTGTTCTGACGCTGACCCCCTATGATTACTGGCGACGGGCCCATGCCGCCCACCACGCATCAGCAGGAAATCTCGACGAGCGGGGCACGGGCGACATCACCACGCTGACGATCGCTGAATATCGCTCCCTCCCGCGTTTGAAGCAGCTCGGCTACCGCCTCTACCGGCATCCGCTGGTGATGTTCGGCATCGGTCCCGCCTGGCTCTTCCTTTTCAAGCAGCGCTTACCCTTCGGAATGATGGGCGACGGTCCCATGCCGTGGATCTCCACCATGGCGACCAATCTCGCGATCGCAGCCCTGGCGCTCGCCATGATATGGTCCGTCGGACTTGTCCCGTTTCTCGCGATCCACCTGCCGATCGTGATGTTGGCGGGAGCGGCGGGTGTGTGGCTCTTCTACGTTCAGCATCAGTTCGAGGAAACTCACTGGTCGAAAGGCGACGAGTGGCGGTTTGCCGAAGCTGCACTTCACGGTGCGTCCCACTACGATCTGCCGCTGGTGCTCCGGTGGATCACCGGCAATATCGGCATCCACCACGTTCATCACCTGTCGAGCAGGATCCCGTACTACCGGCTTCCTGAAGTATTGCGAGACCACCCTCAACTGGCAGACATCGGCCGCATAACATTATGGGAGAGCCTGCGCTGTGTCAGGCTCGTGCTCTGGGATGAAACCAAGGGGAAGCTGATATCCTTCCGGGAAGCAGCGAACGCTTGATTCACGAAATCTGAGCAGACCGCGAATGCAAATCGCAGTGCGCCAAACTAATCATACCTCAAGGACCGAACATTGCAGACGATCACGCTTACGCCGACCCAGATCAGGGGCCTGAAACTTGCCAAGGATGGAGATCTGTTTCCCCAGGATGCCAAGAAATGGACCCATCTGAACGCCACCGTCACCTATGCGAAGACAGACAGGTTTAAGGAACGGCCGCGGAAGGTCAAATTTTTGACCACTGCGACTTTGGAAGAGTTGAAAGAATTCGGCTTTCTGCGAAGCCTCAACCCGGATTCCACGGATCAAGAAAACGGTCATGGTATTACGATGGCGGGTAAAATCTGGCTTCTGAAGAACATCTAGCCGTATCCCGCTGTGGGCTGCCAATGGCCGCCGTTACGCATACGCGACGGAAGTCCGATTTCGATCCGGACCAACCACACCCGCGCCCGGCTGTGCCCCGCCGCGCATTTGCCAGCCGGAACAGCACTCATCTGAAGCAAGCAATGCCCGCCAAGCGGCGGGCATTGCTCTTGTAGTGATCTGCAGGGCGTCCGTTGCTGCGCGTTCGTGGCGACCTACGGACCGTGCAGGTTATTGCTGCGACGGTGCTGGATTTCCCATCTTTTCTTGAACCTTCTTGGCCAAAGCAGGGTCGTTCTGCGCAGCCTTCAGAATCGATGTGTACTCCTCGACAGACATGTCCGGAGAGGCTTCAAGGGCCTTAACCATCTGCTCGCTGGCTTCGGCCTGCAGCTTTTGCTTCGCCCCTTCGTCCGACGTCGCCCCAATTTTGGCCGAATATTCCTGCCTGACCTTGTCGACTTGCAGATAGGCGACAGCAAAGGCCTCGAGTTTCTGATCGCTGACGGCCGCAGCCGCACCGTTGCCATCCGCCTGCCCTTGCATCGGCTGCTTCTGTTGTGCCTGGGCCACTTCCGATGCGGACGCCGGACTGAAAATCATCAAACTGAAGACCGCAGCGGTCAACGTTGCAAGGGGTGTATAACGAGTGATCATATTCATTCCTCTGTAACGTGATTTGATCGGCAGCAAGACCGCCTTGGTCAATCACTCAGCCATTAGAAGGCCGAGTGAGTTTGTGACGATGGGATGTTTAAGAGTGTTTCGTGCGGCGGCACCGCGGCCATTTGCTGACGATTGAGCGGCGGCTTTGTGTTTATCGACATGTCGGCAGGCGCGTCCCATTGCGGCGCTGCACTATCCGCCGCGGCCGTACTGAAGGATGAGGTGCTTAGGCTCCGTATGCGCCGACTGATTGTTTGCTCCAGGCTGACAGCCGGCGCGGAGTGCGCGCCGGCCGGAGTGCTACAGTGCTACGCCTTCACGAAGGCCAGTAAGTCAGGGTTCACTACATCGGCATGGGTGGTGCACATGCCGTGCGGGAAGTTCTTGTAGATCTTGAGGGTGCTGTTCTTGAGCAGCTTGGCGGAGAGCGGAGCTGAATCCGCGATCGGCACGATCTGATCGTCGTCGCCGTGCATAACCAGGGTGGGCACGTCGATGATTTTGAGGTCCTCGGTGAAGTCGGTCTCCGAAAACGCCTTGATGCCTGCATAGTGGGCATTGGCGGCACCCATCATGCCCTGCCGCCACCAGTTCTGGATGACCGCGGGAATTGGCGTCGCTCCGGGCCGGTTAAAGCTATAGAAGGGACCTGAGGGCAGATCGACATAGAACTGTGAGCGGTTAGCGGCGAGCGCGCTGCGAAGACCATCGAACACGTCGATCGGCAAGCCACCTGGATTCTTCTCGCTCTTGACCATAATGGGCGGCACCGCCCCGATGATGATCAACTTGGCGACGCGACCGGCCGGCTGCCCGTGACGGGCGACATAATGCGTCGCCTCCCCTCCACCCGTCGAATGGCCGATGTGGATCGCATTGCGCAAATCGAGGTGTTCGACGAGGGCGGCTACGTCCGCAGCGTAATGGTCCATGTCGTGGCCATTGCTGACCTGGGCTGATCGTCCATGGCCGCGCCGGTCGTGAGCGATGACGCGATAGCCGTGCTGGAGGAAGAAGAGCATCTGGTTGTCCCAATCGTCCGCGCTCAGCGGCCAGCCATGATGGAAGACAATCGGCTGGGCATCCTGCGGTCCCCAGTCCTTGTAGAAGATTTCGACGCCATCGCGTGTGGTGACTGTGGCCATTGTTTGAATCCTTTCGGAGGTAGTTGCGGTTGATTGGGCGACGGCAGAGAAGCTTGGAAGCATTGTCAATGCCGCCACTCCGAGACCGAACGCGAGAAGATCGCGTCGGACCGGATCAGGCGGTTCATGTGAAATCGTGTCTGTCATTAACAGCATTGAACTGACCAAGGAGCCGAACCTGCTGACCGGTTCTGCATCGGCGAATTCATCCTCGTCTTATTTGTTGATAGAACAAAGGCAGTATTGGCTATAGAATTGGGACCATCCATCTACATGCGTCCAGGAATCTGTCGTGACCGTCCAAAACGCGCCGAACGATGCCCTGTCGGACGTGCTGGCCTCGTCGATGCGCAGGCCATCGCGCCCATGAGGCTGACCGCCGGAGGGGATTGGGCAGTTCGCTTCGCGGAGCCGGATTACATCAAGTTCTACGCTGTTCGTCGCGGTTCATTTTGGCTCATCACGAGAGATGGCGGCTCGCCGCAACGGCTCGCGGAAGGCGACTGCTTCGTCGCTGTTCGCGGAGAATTTATACTTGCGAGTTCGCTGGAGGCGCGATCGGTTCCGGCTGCCGAAGTCTTCAGTCGCCGCTGGCTATCATGGCCCGCTCGTCAGGAGCTTCTCCCCCGGGGCGACTTGTGACGATCTGAACCTAGTCCTGTGGACATGGGAAGAAAGTACTCCGGCTCGGCTTTGCCCTGATCGATGACGAGAATCGTCTGGGTTGACCCGAACAGACCGCAGGCAAGTAGCCAGGAAATCATCGTCCAGAATGCGGCACAGCCACTTCTGCGGGTCTACGTTCTTCCTGCAGTTGGTTGGTGCCGCGACTCGCGCGCGACTAACTGATTATCCAGAGCAGGAGGTCGAGATCAACGTCGCTCGTTGGGCCTGCGCTGATCTGGCGCTTCTGAGGGGACGGCCGACGCTCAAGCCGCTGGGCTATTTCGATTTGACGAGCCCCGAGAACCCGGCGACCGCCAGCAGGCTTAAGGCCCAGCCGATGACGGATTGGAGGAAATAGTAATTCAAGGTGAATGTTCCGTTGGGCTTGATCGAGTCCGGCCGCCAATATTCCCTTTGTCCGATGGATGCCACCGGCAGGAGAACGTCCAGCGAATACATCAGCGCGTTAAACTCCGGATAGCTGGCTGCTTCCGGCTGATTGCGAAAGCAGGAAAGTTGGTTCTCTCCGGCGTCCGCGCGTCCGGTCAGGACCTGTCCGCTCGACGGCATGAAGCGGCTTTCGGTCCGTTCAAGATCGCACATCGTCCATTCAGGTGAACGCAGGACCACAGGACTGTTCGGTTTCATCGCTCCAGTCCGATAGGCTATTGCGAATACGACCGTGCCCATTGCCCAGAACAGCATGAGCCAGACCAGCGCCAGAAGGGGCTGGCGTCCGTAGCGAAGGGTTATTGCGAGAACGCCGTCCATGGTCGCCAGGGCGACGCGAAGCAGCGGACTTTTTGCCCGAGCGCGCCGTGCCCGCCGCTGCAACCGTTCCTTGGTAATCAGGACCGCGCGGGCGTCCTCATCATGGCCCATCTGCCGCAGCACCGTTGAAAGATGTTCATAAGGCTGCGGCCAGAAATCCGCTTTCCAGCGGTCCGGCGTTTGGCGGGACAACCAGTCGAGCCGGCTTTCCGCATCCACCGGCCCACCGATGAAGGCACCATATTGGCAACGGTTCAGCAACAGATCGCCGATTTGCGGCCAGCTTGCCTGGTCATCGTCGATCGCCCCCATCGTCGTGGCCGTGAGATCGAGCGTACCGATAACCGACGCGTTCTGCCGCAGGAAGAAGGCGCCATCGATCGTGGTGCGGTTGAGCCTCAGTGCATAGCCGCCGGGCTGCGAGAGCGATGCCGAAGTGCAATCGACGTCCCCGCCGAAGCGGGCGCCCAGCACGCGGACTTCTCCGACAATGGTCGCCCCCCGCAAGGCAAGGTCGCCTCCTGCCACGATCCCGTCGCCATTCAAGGCAACTTCGCCCGGGCGCTCGATGCGCGCGCCGACTGCATTGACGTCGCGACTAAGGCGAACCGCTGAAAGATCGATGCCGCCGCGCACATCTGCGCCGCGCAATAGAATGCCGCCTCGGTTTCCAATCCATCGGCATCAAGCGCGAGGCCGCCAGGTGAGGCGATCGACACGCCATCCGCCTCGAGGCTGCCGCCTAGGCGCGCGCCCGGAAGCCGGACTTCGCCGCTTACCATTGCGCTGCGCAATGAGAGGCAACCACGCGCTTCGAGCCGTTCGGCCTGCAATCCGGGCAAAGCCGAGCCGTCCAGGAACAAATTGTCGATGATGGCGGAGCGCAGCACCGGCGAGGCTTCGAAATGGCAGTCCTTGAGCCCGATATCGCGCGGAACCCGGCACCCCTCGAGGTCGAGAATACCGGTTATCCAGGCTGCGCTCAGCCTCACCCCCTTCTCATGCGAGCGGTAGCTGTCGTTGCCAAGAATGAGAAGGCGCAGAAGCTCGGCGCGCACGGTTCGTTCGGGGTCTTCCTGCTCCGGACGCAAGCCGTCACCCAACCTGTCGAAATCGCCCAACTGCAGATGCGCAACAACCTTGGCCTCGGCGGCGCTGAGAGGATGGAAACCGGCCAGGCTGGAGGCGACGGGAACGGCAGATCCGGTGGCCGGTGCTTTCTCGTTCATAAGCCCGGTATCCGGTTGGCCCCGGTTGCAGACTTTCGCCGACCGGTTGGCCTTGAGGTCTTCCCAGATCCCCGTTCCGGTTGGGAGGCGATAGAGGCGGGTCTGCTCATACTATCTTTCCCTGCGATCGCGCTCAGGCAAGCAATCCAAACAGCCGATGCCGCGAGCATGCTTTCCAACGGTGCCCGCTTCGACGGTAGGACAATTCGATCACGCGGCGAATGTCCCGTTCGGTGGTCGGTATTGTGAGTGATTGATTTCGCCGTTTTCAAGACGGGTCAATAGCTGTCGCCTGTCGCAAGGGCTTTTGGCGTCGAAAAGCGCGAAAATGCCACGACATGTCGGACCGGCAGCAAAGTTTCTGGATTCACTGCCGATCACAGCTCGACCCATGCGATGCTAAGATCTCGCCACAATGCATCAGTGCCCATCCGGACCGGCTCTTGCGCCGCATCGGAATGAGGTAGCGGGGGGCATGAGTTTCTCTGCATTGAGTGCGCGCTATCGTTCCTTCTTCACCAGCCGAAAGCCTGCGCGATGCCGGAAGACCATGGGACAACGCAGCGACGCGTCGCGGGATTGCCGCAGAGCCTAATTCTTCTCTGGGGATTTTTGTTTGTTGTCTGGCTGGTGGTCAATTCTTCGGTGGAGCCGCCAATCATCGCAACCGGTGCGCTGGGGTCACTAGCCGTGGCCGCGATATTCGTGCGTCGCGGCGATGTCTGGCGGATCGGGCTGACGCCGCGCAAGGTCTTCCATTTTCTCGCTTATACCGGCGTCTTCCTGGTCGAACTGGTGAAGGCGAACATCAACATGCTGCGCTACGTCTATGCGCCCCGCATCGATATTCGCCCCGGCATCGTCAAGGTCAGGATGCCGCTCAAATCGCCGATTGGGCGGCTGGCTTTGGCGAATTCGATCGCGCTGACGCCCGGCTCGCTGGTCATGGACCTCAGGGGCGATACCCTCTTCGTTCATTGGCTTGATGTCGGGACCACCGATCCGGAGGAGGCGACGCGGGTGATCATCGGCCCATTCGAAAAGCACTTGGAGGCGGTCTTTGGCTGAGATCATTCTGCAGATCGCCGTCGTCCTGATCTTCTTCGGCATCGTCTTCGGCGTGTTGCGGCTGGTGATCGGCCGGATGGCGATCGATCGGGCGGTGGCAATCGATATGCTGACGGTGGTGACGATCTCGCTGATTGCTCTTTACGCTCATATTTCAGGACGCTTCGTCTATCTCGACGTCGCCCTTGTCTACGGGTTGCTGAGCTTCCTGGCGGTCCTCGCCATCGCCCGCTTTCTGGAAAAGAGGCCGTAACCGTCATGCTGGAATTGCTGATCCTATTGATGTGCGGCAGCATTCTGGTGAGTGGCGTCCTTGCAGTGATGCTCGATAACCTCATGGCGGCGATGGTCAGCGCCGGACTGGCAAGCCTGTTTGCGGCGGCGTCTTACGTGCTGCTGGCCGCGCCCGATGTCGCCATGGCCGAGGCTGCGATCGGCTCGGGGTTGGCGACGCTGATTTTTCTCTACGCAATCCGCAAGACCAGAGGCGGAGGACCTGTCGATGAGTGAGCTGTTCGGCAGTCTCGTCATTCTTGTCGGGGCGTTCTTCCTGTTTTCCGCGGGCCTCGGCCTATTGCGCATGCCTGACGTCTTCACCCGCATACAAGCGGGAACCAAGGCCTCGACCCTGGGTAACATTCTGGTTCTTGCTGGCCTCGGTATTTTTCATCCGGATTGGTCCCTCAAATTGCTCATCGTCGCGTATTTCGTTCTGATAACCAATCCGCTGTCCTCACATGCGTTGTCGCGGGCCGCGCATGCAATCCGCACACCGATGGCGGCGACGACCATCGTTGACGCTCTGCGGGAGGAGAACGACAACGCTGCTAAAGAGGCCTCTAGATGAGGCGCGCGTTCAGCTTCCTTGCCGTGCTGGCATTCGCCGCCATCTTTGCTGGACTTGTCAGCGGGTACGGCGAGCGCCAGACGCTCTCTGCCTTGGCAATACATTATCTGACTGAGGTTCCGGCTGATCTCGGGGCCCCCAATGTCGTGACCGGAATTTTGATTTCATTTCGCGGCTTCGATACGCTGGGAGAGGTCGCGGTGCTGTTCATGGTGGCGGCAAGTGTCGGCCTGCTCCTGGCGAGTGAAGCGGATGAGAAGCCGCTTTCGCGTCCCGTTGTCCGCGGCAAAGAGCAGCAGCCGAGCGAGTTGGTGCGGAACGGCGCGGAGGTGGTGCTTCCACTCATCTTCCTTTTTGGCATCTATGTGATCATCAATGGCCACCTTTCGGCTGGCGGGGGCTTCCAGGGGGGCGCGGTCGTCGCCTCGGGTGTGATGCTTATGATGCTCGCCTATCCCACCGGGCCGATTCATCACGGTTTTCTAACCATCACGGAAACGCTTGCCGGCGTTTTCTATGTCTCCATCGGCATCCTGGGCATGGTCTTCGCCGGTGGCTTTCTCGACAGCCATATCCTGCCGCGCGGCAACTTCGGGACTCTGTTCAGCGCCGGGGCCATTCCGCTGATATCGACCCTGCTCGGGATCAAGGTCGGCGCGGAATTGAGTGTCATCATCGACCGCTTCCGAAGCTGAGCCGCGGGCAAACGGGGGATCGTCATGGGACTGCCGATATCACAGATACTTCTCACGACAGGATTTCTCCTCGTGCTCATCGGCTTCTGGGGCATGCTGAAACACCGCAACATCCTGCGCATCATCATCGGCTTTTCGCTGATCGATACCGGCATGCACATCGTCCTGGTGGCGACCGGCTACATCACCGGCGGCACTGCTCCGATCATCGATGAGGCGCTTGATATCACGGAGGCGGCCGCGCGTGCGGTCGATCCAATTCCCGCGGCCCTGGTCGTCACCGCCATCGTCATCGGCTTTTCGGTGACAGCGATCATGCTGTCCTTCGCGATCCGGCTCCACGCTGTGCGAAAAACCCTTTCGATCGACGCGCTGACGGAGTCGAGATGGTAGACAGCCTTCTTCAGCCGCTGAACATTTTCCTGCTCGGCCTCGGCGGCGGCTTCCTCATTCCCTTGCTGTCTAAAATCGCCAAGCCGCTGCCAGCGGCAGGATTTATCATCGCCCTTGTGGGAATGACCGTCATTTCAGGCGTCTGCCTCTGGCGAGTCCATCATGGCGGATCGACCATTGAGGTGCTGACCGCGGGCAGCGTGCCGCCGTTTTCGATCAACATGCGTTTCGGCCGCTGGGAGGGCTTTTTCTGCGTCTGCGTCAATGTCATCGCGATGCTCGGGGCGTGGCATCTTTGGGAGCGTCTGCGCCCGAGCTATCCGGCCCTGTTGCTGTACCTGATCCTGATCATGGGCATCAACGGCATGGTCATGACCCGCGATCTGTTCAACCAGTTCGTTTTCCTGGAGATCGTCTCGATCGGCACCTATGGGCTTCTCGGGTTTGAGCGGGCGCCGGCGGCGCTTGCGGCGAGCTTCAAATACATCATGGCCACGGTACTTGCCTCATCTTTCTTCCTGCTCGGTGCGGGCCTGCTCTATCATGTGACCGGCACGCTCAATATCGACGATATGATCGCTAATCGCGCGCTGATTACAGGCCCGGTCGGCGTGACGGCACTACTGTTTGTTCTCTCCTGCCTTGTGCTCGAGCTGAAACCCTTTCCGGCAAACGGCTGGGGGCTCGACGTCTATGAGACCGCCAACAGCGGGATTGCGGCGCTTGTCTCCGTCGGGGTTTCGGCCGGCGTGTTCTTCGCGCTCTTCAAGCTGCTGCCGCTTTTTGAAGATCATCTCGGCATCCTTGCCATCTCGGGCGGGACAACCTTCCTCTTCTCCAATCTTGTCGGCTTGAGGCAGACCAACGTGCAGCGGATGCTCGGCTATTCCTCGATCGCGCAGATGGGGCTTCTCATGCTCGCGCTTGCGCTACTGCACCAGCTTGACGCCGAGCAGGCGCTGCCGCTGGTCGTCGGTGGGCTGTTCATCAACCATCTCTTTGCCAAGGCCGGTCTGTTCTGGCTCTCCGGGATCGTCGAGCGCCGCGAGATCGACGGCTGGTCCGATGTCGCGGGCAATCCCTTCGTGCTTTCCATCCTTGCGACGTTCCTGGTCGCAATTGCCGGCCTGCCGCCTTTTCCCGGCTTCTGGGCGAAATGGGAACTGGTGATGCAGGTGGCGGCAGGCGGCCGATACATCTGGATCGCCGTCATCCTGGTCGGGTCGTTGCTTGAGGCAGCCTATATGTTCAGCTGGTTCAAGCATGCAACGCGCCCGCTGCCCGATGAAACGACGATCAGCCCGGCGCCGGGCAGGCTGGTGCCTGTGGTTGCCTGCGCCGCTTTGCTGTTTGCGAGCGGCTATGCCGCGGCGAGCCTGGCTGGAGCGGCATCGCTGCTGCTGGTCGCGCCGCTTGGCGTTGGCGCGGGTCTCTACGTTCTCGATTGGCTGCCCGGGCGGATCAAGTGCGTGCTGATGCTGGGGGCGGTGCTGGTTGTCGGTCTTTGGATCATTCACGATATCGAAGGTTTGCGCCGGCTGTTTGCCGTGCTCCTCCTTTCCGGCGGGCTGGTCGTTGCGCTCGCCAGCTTCTATCGCTCCGATCCTCGCCGCGGCTTCTACCCGATGATGGCGATCCTGCTGCTGTCGATCGACAGTCTGCTACGCGCCGCCACCAGCCTGGAGTTCTTCTTCCACTGGGAGATCATCACCCTCTCTTCCTACTTTCTGATAGCGCAGCGGCCCGGCGCCCATCCCTATGTGCTGCAGTTCCTGCTGTTTTCGCTGGTGTCGGCCTTCTGCATGCTTGCAGGCTTCGGCATTGCCACCAGCGCCAACGGCACAACGGCGCTTTCGGCATTTGCCACAGCCGGCCCCGATGCAGCTCCGGCCTTCATGTTCCTGGCGATCGGCTTTCTGATCAAGGCCGGCGCCGTCGGTGTTCATGTCTGGCTACCGGGTGCCTATGCCGAGGCCGACGATGGCCTGTCGGCGATGCTCTCCGCCGTCATCAGCAAGGTCGCGGTCTTCGGGTTGTTCATGGTCACCTATCTCGCCATTCGCTCCGAAGTCGGGCTCGAGATGGCGCATGTGATGGGCTGGATCGGCCTTCTGACGACGATCGCCGGTGCCGTGATGGCGTTTCAGCAGAGCGACATCAAGCGCATGCTCGGCTATTCCAGCATGAGCCAGATCGGCTACATCATCACGGCGATCGCACTGATGAGCCATCTCGGCTGGGTGACGGCGTTCTATCTCGTCGCCAATCATCTGATGGTGAAGGGTATCCTGTTTCTCGCCGTGGCTGGCGTCATCCTGCGAACCGGCACCAGGTTGTTCGATGAGACTGGCGGCCTTGCCGGAAGGATGCCGCTTACCTTTGCGGCCGTTGTCATTGCCCTGATCTCGATGTCCGGCCTGCCGCCGCTCGCGGGCTTCGGCGGCAAGTGGTTGCTGTTGAGTGCGATGACGGACAGGGGTTGGTACGGCCTTGCTGTCGTCGGCGTGCTGGCGACGTTCATCGGCTTCCTTTACATGTTTCGCCTGGGCTATTCTATTTTCCTGGGGCCGCGAAAGCCGTCCGACGAAGCGGTGAGCGAGGCGCCCCTGCCGTTGCTCGTCCCGCAGTTCGTCCTGGTCCTGGCAATTCTTGTGCTGTCCTTCTTCCCGAAGCTGGTGATGGATCCCGTTTCCGCCGCAATCGACCCCTATTTCGCCTCGACGCTCGTTTGGCAGGGCATGTCGCTCGAGACCATCTATGGCTACTGGAACCCCGTTCCCGTCATGGCCTTCAGCGTGGCGTCCGCCGGCGTTCTGCTCGGCCTGTTCCTGCTGGTCTACAGAACCGGCCGGGGCCGCTCCCTTCCGGGGAGCACCGCGCATTTCTACAGCTTCTATCGATCCGTCTTTGCGCCGCTCGTCACACCTGTTGCGAATTTCGTCTGGGACGGCGTCTGCGATCTAACCCTCGGCCTGGCGGGACTCGTACGCAGAATCTACACCGGCAACGGCCAGACCTATGCGCTCTACGTGCTCTATTATGTGTTTGCATTGTATCTGCTCGGCACATTGGGACTCGCCGCAGGCTGAGGGTGGAGGCGAGGCATCACTGCCGTAGAGTGAAGGCTGCGTCGGACCAATTGCGCGAGGTCCGGTTATTGCCTGGCGACGGCTTGCGCCATCCCCTCCAGAATACGGCTTGGAAGAAAGATCACCAGCCTTGCCGCTCCCTCGATAACGGATGCACCGTCGGCGAGCATGGTCTGTCCCACTGGGGCTTCATCTTCTCTGAGCACGCTGCGCATCAAGGCATCGTTGTTCACGACATCCATCAGCGTCTGCGAACTGGCAAAGACGCTGTGGCGCCCGCCATCGATGTCCGAGACATCGATAACGGCGATCTCATTCTTTTGAAGGATGGCGATCTCGGAGCCGCTGCCGACGCGCGGATGCCCACCAGCCAATCGCCGGGAAATCCCGAGAGCGCGATCGCGGCGTGAAACGACGATCGTGAAGGGTCGCGGGATATCGCCGATGTCGTCAAGCTGGCTCAGGAAGACGTCAACGTCGATGTCGGGTGCCGCGAGAACCACGCCACCCAGGCGCTTCAGAGTGCTGGTGCGGCCTCTGAGAGCCAGATCCCGCAGGGCTTCGGTGACGACATAGGCACCCATCGAATGTCCGACCACGACGATTCTCTTCGCGTTGGTCTGTGCGGCCGTACCCGGCGAAGTACTCCGCAGTTCTAAGCTATTCGTGGCAGGTGTGGAAGATCAGTTATCACCGCATCCAGAGTTTCGTGGTTCAGACGATAGAACTACGGTGTTTCAATCCTGCAGGGAGAGAGCTTCACTCTGCAATCGACTGCGAAAATCTGGACGTCAGGCCTTGTCGCGGGATTCTATGCTGATCACTTCGCTTCTTGAAGCGCACTATAGTTCTAAGCGGAGAACTGCGCCTTCGGGTTCTGGGACAGCCGCTGGCCGATCAGGGCGCTTAAGAGAGCATCATCGTCGCGTTCCTGCTCATGGCTTCCACCGCTCGCGCTGATCACCATGACGGACGGATTGATGACGGGCGCATGTTGGGGGGAAATCGCACATGAAAAGACACCTTGCTGCATCGAAATCCCGCGCAACGTTCGGCGCGTGTGCCGCAGTGCTGGCTGCCTTTTTCCTGGTTGGCTGCCAACGCGAGGATGAGGCCGAGGAGCGGCCGCCCAGGCCCGTCAAGACCGTTGCTGTTTCGTTCAATCCCGAGGATACGTACGGGTCGCTTCGGAGAGATTCGGCCACGCACCGAAACCAGCTTGAGTTTCCGGCAGGGCGGTGAGATCCGGGAACGCGACGTCGAGGTTGGCGACCTCGTGGAGGTTGGAACCGTTCTCGCCCGCCTTGACGCCGAGGACGCGCAGGACGCGCTGCGCAAGGCGGAAGCGAATGTGTTTTCGGCCCAGACCCAGTTCCAGAACGCCGAGACGGAGCGGGCACGGCAGCAGCAGCTTTACCCGCGCACATCGACGCGTCAGGCATTCGAGGCGGCCATCGCTCAGGCGAACATGGCGCAGGCTGGTGTCGACGCTGCCCAAGCAGGGCTGCGGATCGCCCAGACCAATCTCGACAATCGCGTCCTGAAGGCAAACGCTGCCGGAGTCGTCACCGCGATCGGTGGCGAAGTTGGACAGGTTGTCGGCGGTGGTCAGATGGTGGTCCGCGTTGCGCAGCTTGGGACACGTGATGCCGTCTTCCAGGTTCCCGAAGCGACGATCCAGACCACCGGCGGCGACGCGCGCGTCGACGTGCAGCTCCTCAGCAACGCCAACATCAAGGCGACGGGAACGGTTCGCGAGATCTCGCCGACCGCAGACCCGATCACGCGCAACTTCACGGTCCGCGTCGGGCTTGACACGGCGCCGGACGAATTCCGTTTCGGCAGTGCCGTACGCGGTACGATCCGGCTTTCCGGCGAGCCCACGGCGCGGCTGCCGATCACCGCGTTGTTCAGCCAGGGCAACCAGAGCGCCGTATGGATCGTCGATGCGGCCAGCAAGACGACCAAGCTCGTGCCGGTCGAGGTGCATCGCTTTGACGCGAAGGATTTCCTCGTGACCCAGGGTCTTTCAAGCGGAGACAACGTCGTCGTCGCCGGCGTACAGCAGCTCCGTCCCGGCATGCCTGTTCGCTTGCTCGAAGGAAGCGCAGAATGAACGAGGGCTTCAACCTATCGGGCTGGGCGATCCAGCGGCAGAGCCTTATCATCTTCCTCGTGCTTCTGAGCGCCGTTGCGGGCATTCTTGCCTATATCAATCTGGGGCGCGACGAAGACCCGGAGTTCACCTTCAAGACGATGATCGTCTCCGCCGGATGGCCGGGCGGGACGATTGAGCAGACGACCGATCAGATTACCGACCGTCTCGAGCGGACGCTCGAGGAGGTGCCAAACCTCGACAGCCTGCGCAGCCTGACAACAGCGGGGCAATCGGTCATCTACGTCACGCTCGACGATGCGACGCCGCCCGATCAGGTGGGCGAATCCTGGTATCAGGCCCGCAAGAAAGTTGGTGATATGGTGTCGACGCTGCCCGCGGGCGTGCGTGGGCCGTTCTTCAACGACGATTTCGGCGACACATTCGGCATTATCTACGCTTTTACCTCCGACGGGTTTAGTGATCGCGAGGTGCGCGATTGGGTCTACGAGGCGCGCAACCGCCTGCTTAAACTCGACAATATCGGCAAGGTTCAGCTGCTCGGCACGCAGGATGAGACGATCTATATCGAATTCTCTACCGAGCGGCTGGCAAGCCTCGGCCTCAGCTTTGCGACCGTGATTGGCACGATACAGGCGCAGAATGCCGTCTTGCCGGCGGGTCTCATAACCTCCGCGCAGGATCGGACCATCCTGCAAGTGTCCGGCAGCCTTTCCGACGAGACCACGATCCGACAGTTGAACATTCCCACAGCATCCGGTTTCGTGCGCCTGGGCGATATAGCCGGCGTGGTACGGGGAACGGTGGATCCCCCCCAGCCACGCTTCCGCGTCAGGGGCAAGCCGGCGATCGGCATCGCCATTTCCATGGCGTCGGGCGGCGACATCCTGCAACTCGGCCAAAACATCGACGCGACGATGCAGAGGCTGGAGGACGACCTGCCGATCGGCATCAACCTGACGCATGTGGCGAGCCAGCCGACGGTGGTCAAGACTGCGATTCGCGGGTTCACGACATCGCTGGGTCAGGCGGTGGTCATCGTTCTTGGTGTCAGTTTCCTGGCTCTCGGGGTGCGCGCCGGCATTGCGGTGGCCGTCTCCATTCCGCTTGTCCTTGCATTGACCTTCCTGTTCATGAACATCACCGGCATCGCCCTGCAGCGCGTCTCGCTCGGTGCGCTGATCATCGCGCTGACGCTTATGATCGATGACACGATGGTGACCGTCGAGACGATGATGGCGAAGCTCGAACAGGGCTACGATCGCATCCAGGCGGCCTCGCATGCCTATACGTCAACCGCATTTCCGATGCTCGCAGGCACGCTGGTGACGATTGCCGGCTTCATTCCGGTGGGCTTCGCAAGCAGCTCTTCGGGCGAATATGCGCGGTCGCTGTTCCTGGTGATCGGCTTCGCGCTTATCGTGTCCTGGCTGGTGGCCGTGCTCCTGACCCCGATCGTCGGTCTTGCCGTCCTCAAATCAGGAACCGCAACGGGTGAGAAACAGGATGGCGCGTTGATCCGTAGCTTCAAGAATTTCCTCCGTGCCTGCATGCGGATGCGCGTCGTGGTGGTCCTTGCCACCGTCGCGATGTTTGTTGCAGCGCTTATCGGGTCGTCCGCCATGAAGCGGCAGTTCTTTCCGGCTTCCGACCGGCCGGAGCTTATCTTGCAGCTGACCCTGCCGCAGAGCGCATCGCAGGAAGCCACTGCTGCCGATGTGTCGAAAGTCGAAGAGGTCCTCGCCGCCGACGAGGATGTTGCCGACTGGAGCTTCTACATAGGCTCCGATCCGGTACGCTTCTATCTGTCGATGGATCTTCAGGCTCCCGCGCCGTCCCGCGCCCAGGCGGTGGTGATCGCCAAGAGCGTCGGCGCACGCGACGCGCTTCAGGCACGCCTGCAGAAGGCGCTTGACGAAAGGCTTCCCGACGACATCGTGCGCGTCTCGCCGCTCGAAATGGGGCCGCCGGTCGGCTGGCCCGTCCAATACCGCGTGAGTGGGCCGGATATTCCAGGTGTTCGCAATGCCGCTTGGCAGGTGGCCGATGCGATCAGCAAGGTGCCTGGCGTCGTTCAACCCAACCTCGACTGGAATGAACCGGTCCGCAAAATCATCATCAACGTCGACCAGGACCGCGCCCGGCTGGTAGGGCTCAATTCCTCCGTGATTGCCCAGACGCTGTTTGCCACGGCCTCCGGCCTTCCCATCACGCAGGTCCGGGACTCGATTTACCTCATCAATGTCGTTGCCAGGGCAACGGCTGAGGAGCGCGTCGATATTGGAACGATCCGCTCGTTGCAGATCCCGGTCGGCCCCAATCATACGGTGCCGCTCTCGAGCATCGCCACGATCGACTACCAGACGACACAGCCCGTCATCTGGCGTCGTGATAGCTCAACCACCATCACTGTCCAGGCGGATACGGCCGAAGGTGTGACGGCTGCCAGTGCCGTTGAGGCTGCGGCCGGCAAGATCGATGAGTTGCGCCAGGCCAACCCGCTCTACCCGATCGAGGTCGGCGGTGCGGTCGAAGGCGCCGAAGATGGGCTCGCCGCTGTCGTCGAGATGCTTCCGGTGATGGCGGTCATCATCCTGATCGTGCTCATGTTCCAGCTGCAGAGCGTCCAGCGGCTGCTGCTCGTCATCAGCGTCGTGCCCCTTGGGCTGATCGGCGTGGTGCTAATCATGCTGATTACCAATACGCCGGTGGGATTCATCGCCGTTCTCGGGATGATCGCGCTGATTGGCATGATAACCCGAAACTCTGTGGTGCTGATCGATCAGATCGACCTTGCGATCGAAGAAAACGGCCGGGAATGGCGGAGCGTTATCGACGTCACTGCGCGGCGCCTGCGGCCGGTTTTTCTGACGGCGGGCTCGACTGTCCTCGGTATGCTGCCGATCATCCGTGATCCGTTCTGGTCGCCCCTTGCCTTTACCGTCATCGGCGGTCTGGTGGTGGCCGCGGCGCTGACACTGATCTTCCTGCCGGTGCTCTATGTGCTGTGGTTCCGCATTCCCGCCGAGGCCGAGACCGCCAAGGCAGAGGCTACCGCGCCGGAGCCGGCCACGGCTGGGAGGTGATGGATTCGGGCAAAAGAAAGAGACGCAATGCAAAACCGCGGGATTCCTCGCTAATTTCTTCGGTAAATTCCCGGCTATGATTCGACGTCGGTGCTGCGTCAGCTGATCGGCGTTCTGTTTCTCAATCCGCTGTTTGGCGTGGCGGTGGGTGCCGCCTCCAGCGCCATCGGCGGCGCCTTGACCGATATCGGTATCAAGATGCCTTCATGAAAGATCTCGCCTCCAATCTTCAGCCGGGCAACGGCGCGTTGTTCGTGCTGATCAAGGAGATGACCGCGTACAAGGTGCTCAAGGAAATACCGCCCTATGGCGGCGTTGTGCTCAAGACCTTGCTCGATGAAACGAAGGAAGAGGTCTTGCGTGACGCGCTGCAGAAGGCAACCGCGGCCGGCTAGTTTCCAACGATCAAGCGTCCGGACGCGCGGGATTAGGCCGGACGCCGACCGTTCCGTGTGGCGGCGGGGTCGAGCTCGGATTTTATGGGACGGAGCTTGGAAAATGGAAACAATGTTCTAGGGGCGCGAGTATGCAAGAAGCAGGCGGCAGTCGCATGGTCGGTTCGGTAGCGACCGGTATCCTTGTGCTCGCTTTGCTTTACGTCGCGCAATCGATCTTCGCGCCGCTTATCTTTTCCTTGTTCGTCATTGCGCTGGTCTGGCCGTGTCAAGCCACCTTGCAGCGCTGGCTGCCGAAGCTCCTGGCACTTCTGATCACGCTGATCGTGACCATGGTTGCTATTGTCGCCATCGGGTCTGCAGTCGCGTGGGGCTTCGGCAAGCTTGCGCAATGGCTCTTCGTCAACGCCGACCGCTTCCAGACGATCTATATCGACTGGGCAAACTGGCTGGAAGGGCACGGCCTCGCTGTCGCGGGCCCCTTGGCAGACCGCTTCGATGTTGCCTGGCTGGTTCGCTTTGTCCAGGGAACGGCTCTCCGGGTGAACAGCTTCGCCGGTTTCGCCGTCTTGGTCTTCATTTTCATCATGCTCGGCCTGCTCGAGGTGGAAGATTTCAATGCACGCCTTATGGCGCCCGCAGCCCAGCCTCACGGAATGCGCATCCTGACGGCCAATCGGGTGATTGGTGCAAAACTGCGCCGCTTCATGATCGTGCGAACGTTCGCCAGTATCCTCACTGGATTGGTCGTCTGGCTGTTTGCGCTGGGCGCGGGACTTGAACTTGCGGCGGCTTGGGGCGCAATCGCATTCGCGCTTAACTACATCCCTTTTCTCGGGCCGTTCGTCGCGACCGCGCTTCCGACGCTGTTTGCCATCGCCCAATTCGATTCGTGGCAGGCGGCGGTCGTCATTTTCGCGAGCCTCAACGTGATCCAATTCATCATCGGCAGTTACTTGGAACCGCGGCTAACTGGAGCTTCGCTGGCAATATCCCCCTTTGCCGTTATCTTTGCGGTGTTTTTCTGGAGCTTCATGTGGGGCATTTCGGGCGCCTTCATCGGCGTGCCTATCCTTATTGCGTTCACTGTGTATTGCGCGGGCACACCGTCGGGAAAGTGGATCGCGACGCTGCTGTCGGGCAGTTCAAAGGCTGACGCAGATCGTGGGTCGTGAAGCAGCATCAGCAGCGCGCGACTGATCTATTTTGGCGCGAGGACAACGTGAGGCCCCTGCAAGACAGGTCACCAGACCTTCGTGCATCTGACAGTTGAGAAGAGCAGTCGAAAAGGTTAAATTGCGGGTAGGAGGCAAAGCGACTGCCAGGGGGCACGTCGTAACATACTGAGCCGACTGCTGAGGGGTCCCGTGGAATAATATCTGCCCCGGGCAAAAGAAAGGTCGCCTCAGACACCTGCGGAAAACAAATCGCTTACTCAACGACCCCAGCATAACAAGCGGGCCGATCGCGTGTTGCCATCGGCCAACTGGAGGTGATGCGATGACAACCGAAGATGTCCTGACGCATGCCACGTTGCTTGAGAGGCAACTCGACGGTGAGAGGCTCGAAACCTCGGCTTACGAAGCAGCGGGCGAGATGCCGGTCATGGGGAGGGCATCGTATTTGCCATCCTTTGAATTTTCGACCGAGGGGCTGGCGCGATCGGACCAGTTTGCCGCGTGGCGCAATAGCTTCGCGGCCATGCTTGAACTAACCGAGGTCGAACCAACGACAACCGACTTCAGGGGCCGACAGAAGCTTTGGGATCTCGGCAGTCTTGTCCTTGCCCAAATCAGTACTGACAGCCTCGAATTTTCCAGCCTGCCGGGACATGTTCGGCGGGATCCGGTCGATCACTGGACAATGACTGTTTTGCTGTCCGGACAGATCCGGACTGATGCCGCAAGAAGTGCGTTTACCGCGGGTCCCGGTGAGGTTCAGATCCATTCCCTTGGTGGCTGCTTTACCGGCGTTGTCGACAGAAGCGAGATGCTCATCCTCTTTGTGCCGCGGGACCTCTCGCTTGAAACCGCGGCCACGCTTGGCTCGGCAGAATTCTCCACGTTGAGCACCGG
>NZ_JBNDHS010000025.1:0-64002 GCF_056755095.1 Rhizobium sp. SVR5-9E
CTATGCTGAGGACAGCCTCGAACGCGGGGCCCTGGAATGTGCAATCGGGGCCCAAGGGATCAGCGCACTCTATGCCCGTTCGGGTGGAACGAAGCATATCTCCGTTCGAGACATTCTGGCGCTTGCCGAGAAGAACGACCCTGTTGCGATCGAAGTCATCGGCAAAATATCCGACATCGCCGCGCTCCTTGTCGTTTCCGTCAATGCGATCGTCGATCCGAAGACCGTCGTTCTGGGGGGCAGCATCGGGCGCCATCCGCTTATTGCCGAACGTGTGCGGCAGGGTATTATGAAGGCAAGCCGCCGCGCCATCGACGTCAAGGCTACCGTTCTTGGCAGTCGGGCGACGCTGCTGGGCGCGCTTGCGATTGGTCTGAACCATGTTCACAATCTGCTCTTCTCCCCCCAGACGCTGCCAGAGCAGCGCCGACTCCCGCCGCCGCCGCTTTGACCGGCTGACAATTCCTACGGAGGCAACGCGACTCATGGGACAAGATGACCGGATGCGCTTTAACGAGGGCAGAAAGTCACGTTCGTCATCTTGACGAACTAATTAGTTCCACGCAAACTGTCGCGATTGGAGGCATGGGCCGCACATTCGGCGAGACTACACTGCCTCTGAAGTGTGACGTTGAGGGAGTGGAGTCATGGCTGGTCTCAAGTTGAACGACATAAAGAAGAGCTTCGGCCATCATCAGATCCTCCACGGTGTTGATCTTGACGTACGCGAGGGCGAGTTTGTTGTGCTCGTCGGCCCTTCCGGTTGCGGCAAGTCTACATTACTTCGCCTCATCGCTGGCCTTGAAAGCGCAAGTTCCGGACAAATCTTCATTGGCGAGGATGATGTCACGACCGCGCCCCCCGGCGATCGCGGGATCGCGATGGTGTTTCAGTCCTACGCGCTGTACCCTCACATGACGGTTGCGAAGAATCTCTCCTTCGGCCTCGAGAACCTCAAAATGAGCCGCGCCGAGATCGATCAACGCGTCTTGGAAGCTGCGCGGATGCTCGCGATCGAACTTCTTCTCGACCGACGTCCGAAACAGCTCTCGGGGGGCCAGAGGCAGCGTGTCGCGATCGGCCGCGCGATCGTCAGGAACCCTAAGCTGTTCCTGTTCGACGAGCCATTGTCAAATCTGGATGCTGCCCTTCGCGTGCAGACTCGCGGCGAGATCAGCCGCCTGCACAAGCGGCTGGGCGCGACGATGGTCTATGTGACGCATGACCAGATCGAGGCCATGACAATGGCCGACCGCATCGTCGTCCTCAATGCCGGCCGCGTCGAACAGATCGGTACCCCGCTGGAACTCTTCGAGGGGCCGGCCAACAAGTTCGTCGCGGGTTTCATCGGTTCACCCCAGATGAACTTCTTTGAGGGCACGCTGCTTCGCTCGGTGCCAGGCGGCGTTCTGGTGGAGGTATCAGGCTTTGGGATGCTAAATCTGCCGATCAAAGCGGCAAATGTGGCGCCTGGACAGGCCGTCATCCTCGGGGTGCGGCCGAGTCACTTCGAACTTGCCAAGGATGGTGTGGCAAGCGACTTTACGGTTCGTTTCAAGGTGGATTACGCCGAGAGCATTGGAACGGACACATATGTCTATGGCAAGCTCGAAGGTAGCGATATTCCGGCGATCGCCCATCTGCCGGATCATCTCGCGATCGAAGATCACTCGTCTATGAACTTGGTCGTCCGGTCTCAGCGCGTTCACCTCTTCGATAGGAAGAGTGGCGCCAACATGGACACGACGATTGTCAAAGACAGTGCTAAGGCGGCTTGATGACGACGATCTCGCGGGCAGGCGCCCGCAAGGATTCTCTCCCCGTTACCGGCCAGCATCCGTTGTCGGCCGGCAGTGTCAGCTTCAACGATGTGAACTGAACGGACTGCCGCCGTTTGCCCGCACCAAGCAGGGCATCGGCTACGTGCCTCAGGGGCGCGATGTACCCTCTGCGACGCTCATATGGTCCTGATCGGTTCTATTTCTCGATTAAAGTCGCAGAAGTCAAAAATCATCCCTATCGGTTCTTTTCCTTCTTGGCTGGACCAATGGTGATAGCATCATCCCGATGGGGATGATTATGGAAAAAATCCCAGATGCGAAAACTCTCGGCCTGTAGATGCGGCGGGAGCGCAAACAGCAGGGGCTCGCCGGCGCGATCGGCGTCGGCGTACGTTTCATGCGTGAGCTGGAGGCTGGCAAGGAGAGCGGCCAGATCGGCCGCGCACTACAGGTTGCCGCGGGTCTCGGCCTGGTTCTTTCGGTCGGGAATCGAAGGGACGCGCGGTGATGACGCGCCACGAACACAATCGCATTGAAATGTTGCCATCAATGGATTAAATGCAATCAATGATGACTGGAGGGCGTTCATGGCCAGCATGACCATTCGCAATATCGACGCCCGTCTGAAGCAACGGTTGCGCATTCGCGCCGCGACCCACGGCCGATCAATGGAAGACGAGGCCCGTGATATTCTGAGAACGGTCCTTGCCCGACAGGAACCGACGCCCGACAACCTCGCCGGCGCTATTCGTGCCCGACTGCAGCCGCTCGGCGGTGTCGAGCTGGAGATTCCCGCACGCGAACCGATCCGCGACGCTCCGGACTTTTCCGCGGCATGATCGTTCTTGACACCAACATCATCTCCGAACTGCTGCTGCCGGTCCCGGAGCCTTCGGTGGTCGACTGGCTGGTGGATCAGCCTCCCGCCGCGGTCTTTACGACCGCAGTGACGGAAGCCGAGATCCTCTACGGACTGCGTTTGCTGCCCGATGGCCGTCGCCGACGCGATCTCGAAGCGGCGATCCTCCCAATCTTTGCGCAAGACCTTGCTGGCCGCGTCTTGCCGTTCGACCGGGACGCTGCAGATGTCTATGGCGTCATTGCCCCCGACAGGCGGAGAAATGGTCGGCCGATCAGCCAATTCGACGCACAGATCGCGGCGATTGCGCTTTCTCGTGGTGCGGCACTGGCAACGCGAAATATTGCCGATTTCGAAGGAGTCGGCCTGAGCATCATAAACCCGTGGGGGTACCGCTAAGGTGGTTTTACGCGGATCCATGTCAGCCGTAGTTGCCGATCAGCTGGTCGGCGAAGCCGCCGGCGACACCTTCGACAGTATCGAAGCTTTCCGCGGCTCGACCGGCGCCGACACACAATTGAATTGCTCGTATTCGTCGACGGAACGCAAATCTCCGGCTCTGTTGACCGCTCAGTAATTCTACTCTGTGTCCGCCGGTACCTGCCCACCACCTCCAGCTTGCGCGATCTGGAGGAGATGGCGATGGAGCGCGGGTTGAACGTCGATCATTCTACGGTCCACCGCTCGATCCGCCACTTCGCGCCACTGCTGCTCGAGCAGTTCAAGCAGCGAAAGCGTGCCGTCACCGGAAAGTGGCTTGGACGCCCGGAACGCATCGTTGTCGATGCAAGTTCACGACGGGACCGTTACAAGCGTCACCGTTTCCGTACGCTTTCATTGCCCACCCGTCTGGCTTTATTTCAGTTGTGTTTGAGCCCGCGGCTGGTGGAGGTGCTGGCGATTTGGGCACTCCACAGCAGAGTGCCGCGTCTGGCGCATAACTGGCCTGATGCATTGTTCATGTCATGAGGCGGGCAAAGCACCTATATACGTGACATCGAACGACGCCGGAAATCACGGTCGCTGACGTCAAACGGACCTCAGGAAAGGGGATCATCATGAACGTCGCACGCACCTTGAACAACTGGCGCAAGTATCGTCAGACTATAGCCGAACTGGGTCGCATGACCAATCGCGAGTTGAGCGATCTAGGTATTGACCGCAGCGAAATTCGCAACGTTGCTCGCGTTGCCACTTCTCTTTGAGAGTGGTGTAAAGCATTTAGAGGCGCCCGCTCTTTAGCGGGCGTTTTGCGTTTCAGTGGTAGAAGAAGCCCGCGCATCTGTCGCCGTCGCGAGATGCATGTTTTGTGCATAGCTGCACTGCAGCATAATCTCATTTCCAATGATCAGTATCAGCGTATGCTGGCCTACATCGAAGCCATGCAGCTCCTCCCGCAGCGCTTCGTGTTTCAGACGCCCATTCCCCTCCCGAGGACGTCTGTCGGAACAGCGACGCTCCTCCTCCCAGCCGCTGTTCGGTTCTTTTCGAAAGCCTGCCGCACCTCCTCCCGCGGCAGGCTTTCTTGTTTCCGGAGGTCGCTTTCTTCGCATTTGTGGCCGAGTGAGTGGTTAAGAAATTTAGGCGGGTAGGCTCTCGCCTGCACAACGATCCCCTCGGTTGCGAGGTCCAACGTCCGCCTACCGTCCGTGCCACTATCTGAGCAAACCAGGGTTGCCACTTAGAATCGGTTTGAGCCTCCAACCGGGCGGATTGCTGAGACAGTGGTGTCGGCTGCCGCTATCTTAGGTTCTGCTGCAGTAAGGCCTCGACGCCAGCACGGTCAGGTGCGCCGAGCCGTCCGCCAAAGACACTGCATTTCAGCGCAGCGGCGGCAGAGGCCATTTGAATGGCGGTATCGGTCGGCAGGTTCTCGGCTATCGCCAGTGCTTAGGCGCCGTGGAAGACATCTCCAGCGGCGTATCGGCGGTCTTGACGCGGAATGCAGGCATATGGGCGAGGCGCCCCGCATCTTTGTCCCGCCAGTAACTGCCGCGCTCGCCAGCAGTGACAACGATCAATGCCTGCGGATAGCGCTGGGCGAGAAGCGGGCGGTGATATCATCGGCCGTTACGCCCCTTACGTCCTCATGTAGACGAGGATCGTAAAAGGGAATGATCAATCTCGCCCCATCGTCGTCGACGAGGATTGTCGATACGGCCGAGCGGGCACCGGAAACCCGGACGCAGCCGCTGACATCGATGCCTGCTTGCCCTAGCTCCGATACGATCTGCTGACCGGTCTGGTCGTCACCGACGGCGCCCCAGAGGCTTGCCATGCCGCCGAGACGGACGATGGCATAGGCGGCACTGGATGCCATGCCTTCGGCCACTTGCAGCATTTCATAAGGCAGGACCTTGCCCGGTGACTGCGGAATTGCCTGGACGCGAAACAAGGTATCCAACACAGCCGCTCCGACGCACAAGATGTGGCGCCGGTTGCCGGGCAACTGAGGTGCGGTCGGTAAAGGGTTCAAACGCGCTGCCCGGTGGACTTGTCGAAAAGATGGATGTTCGCCGGATCGATTGTGATGGCGACGGTATCGCCGTAACCGATAGCCAATCGTTCGCGGAAGAGGCAGGAGATCTGTTCTCCGTTGCAGTCCAGCTTGGCGAAGATTTCCGATCCGGTTCCTTCGGTAAGCTCGGCGCGGCCGGCAATCCCGCCCGGGCTGCTGCGAATATGTTCGGGGCGGACGCCATAGACCAACTGGCCTGAGGGCGCTGCGCTCTTGATGTTTTCAGGTAGTGGCAAGGTCAAGCCCTTCTCCGTCCGGAAAACACCTTCCTCGATCCTGCCGTCGATGAAGTTCATCGACGGCGAGCCTATGAAGCCGGCAACGAAGAGATTGGCCGGCCGATCGTAGAGCTCAAGGGGGGCGCCGACCTGCTCGATCACGCCGTCATGCAGAACTACGATCTTGTCTGCCATCGTCATCGCCTCGATCTGGTCATGAGTGACGTAGATCGTCGTCGTCTTGATGCGCTGATGCAGTGACTTGATCTCGGCGCGCATCTGCACACGCAGCTTGGCATCGAGATTGGAAAGCGGCTCGTCAAAAAGGAAGACCTGAGGATCGCGAACCAGTGCACGGCCCATAGCCACGCGCTGGCGCTGCCCGCCCGAGAGTTGCTTCGGATAGCGATCGAGCAGCTTTTCAAGGCCGAGGATAGCAGCGGCCTTGCTGACCCTGCCGGAAATCTCCGATGCATCCGCTTTCTTCAGTCTCAGGGCAAAGCCCATATTGTCGGCGACGTTCATATGCGGGTAGAGCGCGTAGTTTTGAAAGACCATCGCAATATCCCGGTCGCGAGCCCGCAGATTGCTGACATCCCGAGAGCCGATCCGTATTTCTCCGTCGCTCATCTCCTCGAGACCGGCGATCATGCGCAAGAGCGTGGACTTGCCGCAGCCGGACGGACCAACGAGAACGACGAATTCTCCATCGGCGATTTCGACGCTGATATCTCTGATAACGTTGACCGCGCCAAAGCGCTTCTGGACGTTGCGAATATTCACGTTGGCCATGTTGATTATCCCTTTGAGTGCTTGGGTCAGCCGCCCTTGACTGCGCCGGCAGTCAAGCCTGCAACGATCTGCCTTTGCGCGAACATCGTCAGCACCAGCACCGGCAGCGTGACGATCAGCGCTGCGGCGGCGAGCGGCCCCCAGCTCACCTGTTCGAAAGACAGCATGTTGTAGACAGCGACCGGCAGGGTTCGCGTCTCGCGGCTTGCAAGCACGATACCGAAGACGAAGTTGTTCCACGAGAAGATTACCGACAGGATGAAGGCGACGACGATGCCAGGCTTGGCGATCGGCAGCGCCACCAGGCGGAACACCTGCCAGGGCGTCGCGCCGTCGATGCTGGCAGCCTCTTCGAGCTCCATCGGCGTCGTTTCGAAATAGCCGATCATGATCCACACGACGATCGGCACCGTGACGACGAGGTGGATGATGATTTGCGGCCAAAGCGTGCCGAGAAGATTGAGCCACTGGAACAGCAGGAAGAGCGGGATCAGAAAGGAGAGGCCGGGCGTCATGCGGGCGATCATGATCACCATCGCCGAACGCTCGGCCTTGAGCCGCGCAATTCCGTAGCCCGCTGGAACGCCGATCAGCAGAGCGAGCAGCGTCGCGCCACCGGTTACCAAGATGGAGTTCCAGAAATAGAGGAAGAAATTGTTTTCCTGGAAAACCTGGATGTAGTTCGACCAGGCGAAGCGCTCCGGGATCAGGATCGGCGGATAGGCGCCGTTGTCGATCTCGTATTTCAGCGATAGCGAGATCATCCAGAGAAAGAACAGGATGACCGGCGAAACCATCACCAGGGCAACGAAGAAAAGGCCGATGCGATCGATCGTCTTGCGCTTCATCATCGTGACTCCGTGTCCGACCAATTGGCACGCTGGCGGACCATCATCAGCACGAAGGACAGAGCGACGATGATGACGAAAAACATGACGGCCATCGCCGACCCATAGCCGATGTCGTAATAGGAGAACGCTGTGTTGTAGAGATAGATGTTGATCGTTTCCGATGCGGTTCCGGGCCCGCCCTGCGTCATCGCATAGATGATGTCGAAGCTTTTGACGGCATCGATGCTACGGATGATGACGCCAATCATCAGGAAGGGTGCGATCATCGGTAAGGTCAGGTAGCGGAATTTCTGCCAGGCATTTGCGCCGTCGATCTCGGCGCTCTCATAGGGTTCGCGCGGCACGGCGGCGAGGCCGCCGAGCACGATCAACATGATCAGCGGCGTCCACTGCCACGTTTCGACCAGCACCAGCGAAGGAATAACGCTCATCTGGTTATAGATCCATTCCTGCGGGCCGATGCCGATGAGTGAGAGAAGGTAGTTTAGCACGCCGAGCTGCGGGTGAAACATCATGGTCCAGACGAGTGCGATGGCGACCGGTGTCGCCATCATCGGCATGACGAAGATGCCGCGCAGGAAACCGCGAAGCGGAAACTGCGCGTCGAAAATCAACGCAGCAAGTGTGCCGAAGAAGAGAGGCGCCACGACAGCAAGCAGCGTGTAGACCGCCGTATGCCATAGCGACTCCCAGAAGCGCATGTCGGTGAACAGCCTGACGTAATTGTCCAGACCCGCGAAAACGACGGGCTGGCCGAGCGTCCAGCTGTTCACGCTCATCCAAAGCGTGAAAACCCATGGAAAGACGATGACCGCGGCGATAACGACGAGCGCCGGGACAACGAATGGCCAATAGTTGGGGGCAAGCCTGGGCTTGCTCCTTCCTTTTACGGTGCTTTCGCCCCGCGCGGTTTCCATGCTCACGGATGCCATTATCCCTCGCTTCGGGCCAGGACCGGTTCGAACTGTGCGGTTGCGTTCTTCAGTTCAGCGGCCGGATCGGCGCCGCCGATCATGTTTGTGAGGCCGACACCGTAGATGTCGCGGAATTCGGTGACCGGAATAATGACCGGCAGTGCGAGCTGTGAGACCTTGGCGGAGGCCGCAACGGCATCGACCCAGGCGCTCGGCATCTTGACGCCCTCGCGGACCTTCGGATCTTCGAGAACCGAGTTGCGGAACGGAACGCCGGCACCAGCCTGCAGAAGACGCGCGCCCATCTCCTTGGAGATGACCCACTGGCAGAACAGATAGGCGGCTTCCTTGTTCTTGCTGGCAGCGGTAACGCCGATACCGTCGCCGGTAGTCGCGGCGGCTTGCGCTTTCGGTCCCTTCGGCATGATGCCATAGCCGACCTTGCCGACGACGCGGGATTTTTCCGGGTTTTCGATCGGCGGCGCAAAGCCGACCCCATCGAGCCACATGCCGATCTTGCCCTGCAGGAAGGCCGATTGCGCTTCCGCCCAGTTGAAGCCGGAAACGCCAACAGGGGCAGCCTTGGTCATCAGCCGCTGGTACATCTTGGCCGCGTCGACAGCCTCGTCCGACGTCGTGCGCAGCTTACCGTCGGGGCCAAGCGGCGTCGAGCCGTAGCCGAGCATCAGCGTCGTCCAGACCGGCACGTTGGCGTTCTTCAGGCCGCGGGCGACGAAGCCGTAGGTGTTCGTGGAGGCATTCGTAAGAGCTTCGGCGGCGCTGACCATTTCTTCGAAAGTCGTGGGGTAGGAAAGTCCCTTCTTCTCGAAGAGTTCCTTGTTCCAGTAGATGATCCAGTAGTCGACCGAGAAGGGAAGCGAGCGCAGAACGCCGTCGGAATCCTTTGCGAAGGTCAGGCCGGCCTCGGCGAAATCGCTCTCGACCAGCGACGGATCGGTGAGCGACGGATCCTTGACAAAGCCGCTGATGTCGGCGAGCCAGCCGCCCTTTTCGAACTGGCGCTTCTGGACGTGGTAGCTCAGATGAACGACGTCGAAGCTCGGCTTGCCGGAGCTCAGTTCGATCGTGGTTTTCTGACGCTGCTGCTGTTCGGGCGTCGCTTCGGCATTGACCTTGATGCCGGTGAGCTCTTCGAACTCGCTCAGATATTTGAGGATCGTCTCGCTGCGCGGGCTCTTGACGAGATTGACCTCGAGGGTCGTTCCTGCGAAACGCTTCCAATCAACGGCGGCCGAAGCCGGCTTGACGCCAAGCAGGCCGGCCGCGCCGATCGCGGCGGATCCGGCCAGGAAGCCCCGGCGAGTCGGATTCATGAATGAAGATGGCATGCTATTTTCTCCTCCTCTTTTACTCGGCGATCTCCTCATCGCCGGCGGTCGTCTATAATCTCAGCGCGCGGCTTCGCGCGTGATTGATGTGTGCCGCAAGTGCGCTGACGGCTTCTTCCACATGTCTCCGTTCGATCGCCTCCAGCACCCGAAGATGCTCGCCCATGACAGGCCCGACACGGCCATCGATGCGGAAGCGCTCCTGGCTGATCAGCCGCATCTTGATCGAATTGACGCGATAGGCATTAGAGATGATCGTATTGCCGAGCGCGTCGATGAAGGCATCATGCATGCCCCAGTCCACGGCCTGGGCATAGACTTCGAGTTCATGCGATCCGTTACCGCCCTCGATCGCCGCGACGATCTCGCGATGCTGGTTGAGCATCCCTGCAATTGTCTCGTCGGTTGCCGTCTGGGTGAAAAGCGCGACGGCTTCCTTTTCGAGAAACAGGCGAAGCTGGAAGGCTTCGCGGATGAGGTTGAGATCGATATGAGCGATCTGCAAACCGCGCTGCGGCACCGTCTTGATCAGGCCTTCGGCCTCGAGCCGCGGGATGAGCTCCCGGATCGCGCCAAGCGTTAATCCGGTCAACTCGACCAACCGGCGTTGGGAGACGAACTGCCCAGGGCGAACGTCGCGCGCAAGCAGATGCCGGGTAAAGCTCTCATAGGCTCTTTCCCGCAGCGTCGGCTGCTCGTCGACTCCATCCATAGGGTTCTCCTCGTACATTGCCGCTTACGCCGCCTTCGTTCGGAAAAGCCCTTCGAAGGAAGCAGCAAGCTCACGCCTACCGTCGGCGGAAATTGACGTCAAAGGAGGACGGACCGCAAGCCATGTTTCGTCGTTTGTCATCGCTGCCACCATGACTTTTACCGCAGGTGTCACGGGATGCCTCAAGAGCTCGGCGACAAAGCGCTCAACGCGCGCATCGTCCTTGCCCTCGACCGCCATCGCCCGCACCTCGAGCGGCGCAAAATTCGCCATTCCGGAAATCGCGCCCCGGCCGCCCATACGTACACCTTTGGCGAGATGACGCTCGTCGCCGATCAGGATGATCAGATCCCCATGCCGGCGCAGAAGCGCTTCCGTATAAGGCCAGTCCCCGGAAGAATCCTTCACGCCAATGACAATCGACGGGAACGCGGCCCGCAACCGTCCGATCAGCTCGATGCTGAGCGCCACCATGGTCACCGAAGGAATGTTATAGACCAGCACGTCGCGGGCGTTGTCGCCCACCTGTGCAAAGACATCCGCAAACCAGGCAAAGACGCCGTCGTCGCTGACATTCTTGAAATAGGAGGGCGGAGCGAGCAGGATATTGCGGACACCCATCGACAGCGCTTGCGACATTTGCTGGGCTGCATCTTCGGCCGCGTCGACGAGGACGCCGACAACAATTTGGGAGGGCTGAATGCCGGCGGCGATAAAGGTGTCGAGAATCCGCTCCCGCTCCTGACTGCCGATCGAGGCCCCTTCACCGGTCGTTCCGAATAGCGTGACGCTGGCGCAACCCGAAGCCAGGCTTCGCTTTGCCTGGGCGAGCATGATCTCAGCGGCAATGGCCCCACCGCTCTCGAAAGGCGTCGCCAACGCGACCGACAAACCAAACCCCGTCACCGATTGATCTCCTTCATGTCAGTGTTAATTGACTAACATGTCAGTGCATAACTGTAAACCCGTTTGTCATGAAAGATCTTCGTCTGACAAATGCACTTCTCCTGATCGTGTTCGCTCCGTGGCAGACATGTTCGCCGTACGGCAATTCACCAGCGAGTCCCGTAGATCTTGACTTGGGCGCGCGCGAAGAGGTCGAACGACACAGGGTTGATGGATTGTATCTCGATGCTTCCGATGCCGGTTTGTTAGCCGAGCGTGGCGCGCGACCTGGCAATAGATGCGGACGCCCATCGCGATCAATGCTCTTGGTGCAGGCTCAGCAAAGCAGATTTTTTATTCCGTTCAGAGCCCAATTCCCAAGGTACAGTTGAGTGAAGAATGCCACTAGATAATCGATGAATGTCCGGAATTTGGCCGATACGAGGTCGACTTCCGTCGGGCCGCGGATGGTGGTGTTGTGCTGACAACGGCTGATAAGACGCAGCCCGCCAGCCGCTTTCAAAAACTGCGAGGGCTGCTGGGAAGGGACTCGATACAGACGCGATCGAGTCGCTCACGCGCGGTGAAGCGTGACGCTTGTCGACACGAATGTATTGCTCGACCTTCCAACCAATGACTCAATCTGGGCGGGCTGGTCGATCGAGCAACTCGAAACGGCCAGCCTCGCCGGTCCATTGTTGATCAATGATGTCGTCTATGCCGAGCTTACGGTTCGCTATGAGCGCATCGAAGACCTTGACGCGTTCATTGAAGAAGCTGGGGCTGCCGAGCCTACTGCCGGGAAGCGGTAATGGTCTCTGGAACGACGATCTGGTTCGCCAGATGACCGATGATTGAGCGCGTCATGAGCGCCGCCGATCTCGACCAAGTCGGCTGCAATTCTCTTTGCCTGTTGCTATTGATTCCTCAGGATTGGATCATCCGCTCCTTCGATAACCCAAGGCGCGGCTGATCTGATCGGCAGTCGAGCGCAGTTTCAGCAGCAGTTCCTCGCGCCGCTCGACATATCGGCTTGTCAGCGTTCCGAGATTGAGCGCTGCGATCACATTGCCTTCCGCGCCAAAAAGGGGGGCGGCGATCCCAGTCGAGCCAGTGACAAATTCTTGGTCGTTGATCGCATAGCCGTCACGGCGGACCTTTGCGAGGACCTCGCGGATCTGTTTGACATCCGTGATCGTGTAGCGGGTGTAGGACAGTAAGCGGACGCGCGAGAGATAGTCTTCCAGCGCTTCCGCGGGAGCATGAGCAAGAAGCACGCGGCCGGTTGCCGTGCAATGCGCGGTGATCGCGGCGTCCATATTGACGTCATAGCGGACAGGGTGGTGGCTAACGCATTTTGCCAGTCGGCGCAGGTCGCAATGCGCATTCATCGTGCCAAGCAGAACCGTTTCGCCGGACTCATCCCTCAGCCGTTCCATGAACGGCATTGCCGTGACGACCAGCGGCTCCTCATGGCGGCGGAAAGGGAAGCCGTGGCGGCTTGCCTCCACCAGCATGTAGTGCCCTGCAGCGTCCTGAACGACATGGCCGCGGGCCGCCAGTGTCTGGATCAGGCCATGCGCGCTACTCTTCGGCAGCTTGAGATCGCGGATGATCTGCGAGAGCGAGGCCGGTTCGCGCAGCACCGACAGATATTCCAGGAGATCAAGGATGCGACCCGCGCTCTTCACTTCAGAGTTCATGTATGTGAACAAAACCCCCATTGATGGCTATTTCCTCAGCTTATAAAAAATTTGCCTAGAAAAAATACAAGGGCAAGGCAGTCCCCGGCATCGCCGAATGAAAGAATATCATGAGCGCAGCAGAACAGCATGACAAAAACCAGCCCTGGCTGTGGGCAGACGACGTCTGGCAGAAGAGCGTCAACAAGGTCCGGGCGGGTCGCTCACTGAAGCCGGCGCAGTGGAAGAACGGCGCCCGCATGGCTGTCGCTCTCTCATTCGATGCCGATCACGAGACGATGGAACTGCGCAACGGCGGCATCTCCATCAGTCGCCTGAGCCAGGGCCAGTATGGCGCACGCTCCGGCATGCCACGCATCCTTAAGCTGCTCGAAAAATACGCGGTGCCCGCATCGATCTACATGCCCGCCGTCTCGGCTATGATCAATGCCGACGAGGCGCGTGCCGTCGTTGCTTCCGGCCATGAGATCGGCATTCATAGCTGGATCCACGAATTCAATTCGCGCCTGGACGAGGCAACCGAGCGCGATCTCGCGCTACGGGCGGCCGACGTTCTCGAACGCGTCTGCGGCATCCGGCCTGTGGGCATGCGCACCGCATCCTGGGATTTTAGCCCCCATACGCTGAAGATCGCTCGTGAAATGGGTCTGCTTTATGATTCCTCGTTGATGGCCGATGACGAGCCTTACGAGTTGCTGGAAGACGGCGAGCCGACCGGCATCGTCGAAATTCCGGTGGAATGGATCCGCGACGATGCTCCCTACGTCGCGATGGACCGGATGACAGGCGCACGGCCCTATGGCGACCCGGCTATGGTCCTCGAGATCTTCCAGCGCGAGCTGGAGCTTGCTTATGACGAAGGTGGGCTTTTCCAACTGACGATGCACCCACATCATGTCGGGCACCGCTCCCGCATCTTCATCCTGGAGGAGATCATCCGCCAGGCGCAGGCGAAGGGCAGTGTCTGGTTCACGACCCATGCTGAACTTGCTGCCTATTGCGCCAAGGAGGCTGGTATCGGTCGGGCCGCATAACGTTCTCGCCTTGGAATAACTGGAAGAATAAGCTGAAATAAGAAGAGAGGAACACAGATGTCTTTGAGATTTGCTACCGCTGCCGCATTCGTGATGGCTCTCATGGCCTCGACCGCCATGGCTCAGTCGCCCAAGGATATGCTGACCATCGATCTACCGAACGATGCCGCGACGCTCGATCCGCATCTACAGTGGAACACTGACAGCTATTCGATCTACCGCAACATCTTCGACAACCTGCTGACCCGTGATGCCAAGGGCGAGATCGTGCCTCAGATCGCCAAGTCCTGGAAATATCTCGACGACAAGACGATCGAGTTCCAGATCCGCGACGACGTCACCTTCCAGGACGGCTCGAAGCTGACCGCCGAAGACGTCGCCTTCTCGATCAACCGCATCATCGATCCGAAGCTGAAGAGCCCGCAGCTCTCGCAGTTCGACCAGATCGACAAGGCTGAGGCCACCAGCCCGACCGTCGTCAAGATGACCACCAAGTCCGCCTATCCGGCGCTGCTCGCCCAGCTCGTCAAGCTGTCGATCGTGCCGAAGGCCTATGTCGAGAAGGTCGGCGACCAGGAATTCAACCTGAAGCCGCTCGGTTCCGGACCCTACAAGATGGTCAACTGGCAGAAGGGCGTCCAGACCGAGCTTGAGGCCTATTCGAGCTACTGGCGCGCCAAGCCGCCATTCCAGCATGTCGTCTTCCGCACCGTGCCTGACGTGTCCACCCGCATCGCCGACCTGAAGACCGGCAAGGCCGACCTCATCCGCGAAGTGCCGCCAGATCAGGCCGAAAGCATCAAGAGTGACTCGAACTCGCAGGTTCTGTCGGTTCCGACCGAGCGCATCGGCTATCTCTTCATCAACGCCCAGGCCGGCGCCACCAAGGACGTCCGCGTCCGCGAGGCGATCGCCTATGCGATCGACCGCCAGGCGCTGGTCGATGCGCTGCTCGAAGGTTACGGCAAGGCGGTGGAAGTGCTCGGTGCCGAGCCGGTCTTCGGCTACACCGACAAGGTCAAGGGTTACGAGTACAATCTCGACAAGGCCAAGCAACTGGTGAAGGAGGCCGGCGCGGAAGGTGCCACCGTCGAATTCCTCACCTCTCCGGCCTATAGCCGCGCCACCGTTGAGGCCATCCAGCAGATGGTCAATGAGGCAGGTCTCAACGTCACCATCTCCTCCAGCGACCAGGCGACCTTCCTGAAGCGCCGCCAGGGCGATCCAGCCAATGCTGGCGGCCTTGCCTTCGGCGCATGGTCCTGCGCCTGCCAGGACGTCGACGGCGTGATCTTCCCGCTGTTCCGCACCGGCAGCATCTGGGCGAAATATTCGAACCCGAAGTTCGATGGGGCCGTCGACAAGGCGCGCGCCATCCTCGACCAGAACGAGCGGCTGAAGCTCTACGAGCAGGCCTACCAGATCCTCAAGGACGACGTTCCGGGCCTTGGTCTTTATCAGGCCTATGCGATCTATGGCGCAAACAAGCAGCTGAAGTGGCAGCCGACCGCCAACGAAGCCATGTTCGTCATGGACATGAGCTGGCAGTAAGACAGGTAGCACGACCATGTTGACATACGCCGTCGAGCGTTTGATACAGGCGATCATTGCGATCTTCGGCGTTCTCACCATCGTGTTCGTCGTGATGCATCTCTCGGGCGATCCGACCCTGCTGCTCGTGCCGCAGGACGCATCGGCCCAGATGATCGCGGATCTCCGCCACCAGCTCGGTTTCGACCGGCCGATCTCGGTGCAGTACCTGGATTACCTTCAGGGGCTCGCCCGGTTCGATTTCGGTGTTTCCGCCGTGCAACGCGTGCCGGCATTCGATATTGTCATGTCGCGCGTGCCCTATACGATGATGCTCGCCGCCGGCGCGCTGGTGGTGGCGATCGGTATGGGCATCCCGGCCGGCATCCTGATGGCGACGAACCGCGGCGGTTGGCTGGAACGGCTATTGACCGCGATCGTCGTCACCGGCCAGAGCGTGCCGACCTTCCTGTCCGGCATCGTATTGATCTTCGTCTTCGGCGTCGCGCTGCGCTGGCTGCCGACCTCCGGCTCCGGCGACTTCGCCTCGCTGATCATGCCTTCGATCGCGCTGGGGGCAGTATCCATGTCGACCTTCGCGCGCATGACCCGCATCTCGATCATCGACGAGCTCGGCAAGGATTATGTCCGGGCCGGCCGCGCCCGCGGCCTGTCGATCGGCTCGGTTGTGGTGCACCATGTGCTGCGGAACGCGGCGATCCCGGTCATCACCATCGCCGCGCTCGAAATCGGCAACCTGCTGGCCGGCGCGGTCATCATCGAGACGGTCTTTGCCTGGCCGGGCATCGGCCAGCTCGCCATCCAGTCCATCCAGTCGCGCGACTTCCTGGTCGTCCAAGTCATCGTGCTGCTGATCTCCTTCGTTTACGTGTTGACCAGCGTGCTTGCGGATTTCGTCTATGCGCTCGTCGATCCGCGTATCCGCCTGATCCGCTGAGGAGGTATTCATGAACACCGCCGTCCTCGCCCTCGGTCAACGCATTCGCCGGGTCCCCCTGTCAGTCATCATCGTCTCGATCATCTTCCTGGTGATCGTGACCCTCGCGATCCTTGCCCCCTGGGTCGCGCCGGCCGATCCGAACAAGCAGACCCTGCTCGCCCGCCTGAAGCCGCCGGGCTTCGAACTGCGCGGCTTCACCTACTGGCTCGGCACCGACGACCTCGGTCGCGACCTGCTCTCGCGCACCATCTACGGCGCCGGCGTCTCGCTTTCGGTCGCGGTCCTCTCCGTCGTCGTCTCGACGCTGGTCGGCGTCACCCTCGGCATGGTCGCCGGCTGGTTCCGCGGCAAGATCGAGATCCTCATCATGCGCCTTGTCGACATCATGATGTCGATCCCGGCGATCCTGCTTGCGGTGCTGACGGTCGCCGTGCTCGGCCCGGGCTTCCTGAAGCTCGTCCTGGTGCTCGGCCTGACCCGCTGGCCGCGTTACACCCGCGTCGCCTACGCCCAGACGCTGCAGGTTTCCAACCTGCCGTTTATCAAGGCTTCGGAACTCGCCGGTGCCGGGGCGGCGCGCATCCTCTTCCACCACATCCTGCCGAACATCGCCGGGCCGCTGCTGATCGTCGCGACTGCCGAATTCGGCCTGATGATCCTAATGGAAGCCGGCCTTTCCTTCCTCGGCCTCGGCATCCAGCCGCCAGCCGCAAGCTGGGGCTCGATCATGAGCGTCGGCCGCCAGTATCTCGAGCGGGCCTGGTGGATCGTCGCCTTCCCCGGCGCCTGTCTCTTCCTACTCGTCTTTTCCGTCAACGTGCTTGGCGACTGGCTGCGTGACCAGATCGACCCGCGTTCGCGTTCTCGCTGAGGTTTTACCCATGGAATTCGAAAACAAGACCATCGTCATCACCGGCGCCGCCGGCGTCTTCGGCCGCTGGATCGCCGCCTATTTCGCGCAGGAAGGCGCAAGGCTTTGCCTCAGCGACATCCGCATGGACGGGCTGGAAAAGGCGGTCAGGGAACTTGGCCTCGACCGGTCGAAGGTGCTGCTGCACGCGACCGAACTGACGAGCGACGCCTCCATGCTGGACCTCGTCGATCTCGTGCGCCGCGAATGGAAGGCGCCGGACATCCTGGTCAACAATGCCGGCATCTATACCCGCTTCAGCCTGCTTGACATGGAATTCTCCGACTGGGACCGTGTCTTCGGCGTCAACCTGCGGGCGCCCTTCGTGCTGTCGCGTGAAATGGCGAAGCTGATGATCGCAGAAGGCAAGCAAGGCTCGATCGTCAACATCTCGTCTGGCGCAGCCCGCAAGATGAACCAGAATTCCGTGCCCTACTGCACTTCGAAGACGGCGATAGAGCGCCTCTCGAAGGGTTTTGCGATGGAGCTCGCGGAATACGGCATCCGCGTCAACGTCGTGGAGCCGGGTTTCGCGCCTGGCAGCGAGGTGAGCGAGCTTTCCGACGAATATGTCACCAACATGCTGAAGAACATCCCGCTCGGCCGCGCGAGCGGCCCGCAGGATGCGCCAGGCGCGATCGCCTATCTCTGCTCCGACAAGGCCGCCTTCATCACCGGTGCCGTGCTCTCCGTCGACGGTGGCAATTCGATCGGCAACTACAAGCGGCCCGAGCGGGCCAAGACCGGAGGGGCTTAAGGGAATGGACGCTGCCGCAACCCCGCTGCTTGCCGTCGACAGGCTCACCATTGACATCGGTGGCGCCAAGGTCGTCGACGACGTCTCCTTCGCCGTGGCGCCCGGCAAGGTCATGGCGCTGGTGGGCGAATCCGGCTGCGGCAAATCGCTGACCTCCTATGCCATGCTCGGCCTGCTGCCGCCGGCAGCCCGCCGTACCGGCGGCCGGATCATGCTCGACAACACCGATCTTGCCGCAATGTCGGAGCGGCAGTTCCGCAAGGCCCGCGGCAAAGATATTTCCATCATCTTTCAGGAGCCTAGCGCCTCGCTCGACCCACTGACGACGGTCGGCGCGCAGATCGCCGAGGCCTACCGCGTGCATCACGGCGTCTCGAAGGCCGAAGCTTACCAGAAGGCGCGGCAGATGCTCGCCGATGTCGGCATTCCCGATCCCGACCGGCGGCTGCATCAATATCCGTTCGAACTTTCGGGCGGCATGTGTCAGCGCATCATGATCTCGATCGCGCTGATCTGCGGTCCGCGCGTGCTGGTCGCAGACGAGCCGACCACGGCACTCGACGTGACGATCCAGGCGCAGATCCTTGATCTCATGAAGAAGCTGGTAGCCGAGCGCGGCACCGCAATCGTCATGATCACCCATGACATGGGCGTGGTCGCCGATATCGCTGACGAGGTAGCGGTCATGTATGCTGGCCGCATCGCCGAGATCGCCCCGGTTCACGCGCTCTTTCGCGAACCGAAGCACCCCTATACGGCCCTGCTTTTGGCTAGCGTACCGAAACTCGATGACGCTCCCAAGGCGGATCTGGCGACCATCGAGGGCACAGTGCCGACACCGAGCGAATTTGGCGTCGGTTGCCGTTTCGCGGACCGCTGTCCGCTCGTGACAGACAAGTGTCGCAACGAACAGCCGCCGCTGATGGATTGTGGCGGGGGCCATCGCTCGGCGTGCTGGCATATCGATCGCATGAGGGAAATCCGCGAGGTTGCGGCATGAGCGACAAAGTTCTCGAAATCCGTGACGTCGCGGTGCATTTCGGCGGCCACAGCGGCTTGCTCGGCAAGGCCGGACCGGTTGTGAAGGCGGTCAACGGCGTGGATCTCACGATCGGCCGCGCCGAGACAGTGGCGCTGGTCGGCGAATCCGGCTGCGGCAAGTCCACGCTCTCCAACACGATCGTCGGCCTGCAGGCGCCGGTTTCCGGCAGCGTCAAGATCAGCGGCGAAGAAGTGGTCGGCGCCGACAAAAAGAAGCTCAACGATATCCGTCGCAAGGTGCAGATGATCTTCCAGGACCCGGCGCTATCGCTCGACCCGCGCTCGACGGTGGGTGCCACGATCGCCGAACCGCTGATCGTGCGCGGCGTCGCTCGTGGCAAGCAGCTCAAGGCGCGCGTCGCGACGCTCCTGCAACAGGTGGGCCTGCGACCCGAACATGCGGACCGTTATCCGCACCAGTTTTCCGGCGGCCAGCGCCAACGCGTGGTGATTGCCCGCGCGCTAGCGCTCGAACCGGACCTCGTCATCTGCGACGAGCCGGTCTCGGCGCTCGACGTGTCGGTACGGGCGCAGATACTCAACCTGCTGGTGGCGCTACAGAAGCGCACCGGCGTTTCCTATCTCTTCGTCTCGCATGACCTCGGCGTGGTTCGTCACATTTGCGACCGCGTTGTGGTCATGTATCTCGGCCGTTTCGTCGAAATGGCCGACCGCGACACCTTTTTCGCCAACCCGAAACATCCCTATACCAAGGCGCTGATGTCGGCGGTGCCGGAAGCCGACCCCGTTGTACAGCGCTCGAAAGAACGGCTCATTCTCGGCGGCGAGCTGCCGAGCCCGGCCAACATCCCCTCCGGCTGCGCCTTCAACACGCGATGTCCGCTTGCGACCGAGATTTGTTCCAGGGAACGACCGGAACTGACCCCGCGCGCCGATGGCGCTCGCGTCGCCTGCCATCACGCATAAGAGTACTGCCATGACCGATACCCCGACGAACGAAACCCTCCGACTGATCGGCCTCGAGGCCGAGGCGGAGATCCGTATCGACCGCTGGGGCATTCCGCATATCAAGGCGGCGAGCGAGAAGGACCTGTTCTTCGCGCAGGGCTTCAACGCGGCACGCGACCGGTTGTGGCAGCTCGACCTGTGGCGCAAGCGCGGCCTCGGTCTCCTGGCCGCCGATTTTGGTCCGGGCTACCTGGCGCAGGATCATGCCGCCCGACACTTCCTCTATCGCGGCGACATGGCGGCGGAATGGACAGCTTACGCGGCGGATACGGAGGCGATCTGCACCGCCTTCGCCGCCGGCATCAATGCCTATATCGCGCTCTGCGGGGCTGAGCCTTCCCGCCTGCCGCCGGAATTTGCCGTCTTCGGCACAAAGCCGGCACGTTGGCAGCCTTCGGACGTCGTGCGTATCCGCAGCCACGCACTGACCCGCAACGGGCTCTCGGAAATCCTGCGCGCCAACATCATGGCGCTGGCCGATGCCGAGACCGACCTGTTGCGTTACGAGATCGATCCGCCGGTTGAACCGAAGCTGGCCGAAGGTATCGTGCTCGCCGACATCCCGCTTGAAGCGACCCGCCTGTTCAAGCTCGCCACCGCGCCGGTCACCTTCGACAAAGCCCGGCTTGCCGCCACGCTCGATGATGTCTGGAAATGGACCGAGGTGACCGATCTCGGCGACGTCATCCAGGCAACCATGGAAGAGGGCTCCAACAACTGGGCCGTTAACGGTTCGCGCACTGAGACCGGCCGGCCGATCCTCGCGAGCGACCCGCACCGGGCGCATGCGGTGCCCTCGCTGCGTTATCTCGTGCATCTCGAGGCGCCGGGCCTCAACGCCATCGGCACCGGCGAACCGACCGCCCCGGGCATCTCGCTCGGCCACAACGAAAAGACCGCTTTTGGGCTGACCATTTTCGGCGCCGACCAGGAAGACATCTATGTCTACGAGACGAAGGACGGCGACCCGGAGCAGTATCGTTATGGCGACGGCTGGGAGGCGATTACCCGCCTGGAGGAGCAGTTCGTGGTCAAGGGCTTTCCCGACCAGATCCTGACGCTCTCCTTCACCCGTCACGGCCCGATTCTGCAGGAGAATCCGAAGAAGCGGCAGGCGATCGCCATGCGCTCCGTCTGGCTGTCGCCGGGCTCGGCAGCCTATCTCGGCAGCCTGTCCTATATGCGCAGCAGCTCGGTGAAGGCATTTTCCGAAACGCTTTCGCACTGGGGCACGCCCTCGGTCAACCACGTCAGCGCCGACGTGGAGGGCAATATCGGCTGGTTCACTGCCGGCTTCACGCCGATCCGGCATAACTGGGAGGGCCTCCTGCCGGTACCGGGTCACGGCTCCCATGAATGGGACGGCTTCCTGCCCGCTGACCAATTGCCGCGCAAATACAATCCGGCTGAAGGTTTCGTGGCCTCCGCCAACGAGATGAACCTGCCTGCCGACCGCGATTCGAACGCGCCGTCGATCGGTCATGAATGGGCGGAAGTCAGCCGCGCCCAGCGCATCAAGTCCGTGCTCGCCGGCGACGCGAAGCACACGCTGAAGGGCTCGACCGCGCTGCAGACGGATACCTATTCCCGCCCGGCCGCAACGATCTGTGGCGTGCTGGACAGGGTTACCGCCCAATATCCGCTCGATGAAACCCAGAAACAGGCGCTTGCTCTCTTCAACGGCTGGGATCACCGGCTGGACGCCACAAGCGCCCCGGCCGCCCTCTTCGAAGTCTGGTGGATGAAGCATCTGCGGCCTGCGCTGCTCGCGAAATTCGCGCCGAATCCGACCGTCCGGCAATTGCTACTGCCGGGCGATGTCGACCGCATGCTGACCCTGCTCTCGGAACCCGGTTCTCATTGGAGAGAGGCCGAGCGCGACACCATGCTGTTATCGACGCTGTCTGCCGGTTTTGCCGATTGCGAAAAGCGCTTCCGCACCGATCCGGCCGCCTGGCAATGGGGCGGTCTGCATAAAGCGCGCTTCGAGCATGCCACCAGCGGCATTAAGGCGGAAGGTGCAATCACCTGGAATGTCGGTCCCTTGCCAACCGGTGGCAGCCGCTCCACGCCCATGCATGCCGGCTACCGGATGAGCGATTTCGGCGTCAGCGCCGGCGCGTCGGTGCGGCTCGTCATGGATGTCGGTGACTGGGACAACAGCGTCTGCATCAACACGCCCGGCCAGTCCGGCGATCCGCGTTCGCTGCATTATGCGGATTTGGCCGAGGGCTGGGCAAAGGGGCGATATGTGCCACTGCTCTACAGCGACGAGAAGATTGCCGCCGAAACCGAACATTGCATTCTTCTTCTGCCCGCCTGAAAACCCTTTTCGAAAGATCTCCCATGCCCTGCACCATTTCCGCCGCAGATATCGATGAAGCAGTGCTTCTCTCCGAGTTGAAACATTGGGTGGAGATCGAAACGCCGACACGCGATTCCGCGGCCGTCAACCGGCTTGCCAACCGTGTGGAAGCGATCGCGAAGGAGGCCGGACTCGTGACGGAGCGTACGCCGGGAGCGCTGGGTTTCGGCGATATTCTCGCCGTGCGGTCGCCCCGCCCGGCCGGTAGCAATGAAAGGGGCGTGCTGATCCTAGCGCATCTCGACACGGTGCATCCGATGGGCACCATCAAGGAAAATCTGCCCCTGCGGCAAGAGGGCGACAGGCTTTATGGTCCCGGTATCTACGACATGAAATCAGGAGCATTGATGGCGCTGGAAGCGATGAAAATTGCTGCGCGCGCCGGGACGCATTTACCTGTCTATCTGCTTTTCATCCCGGATGAGGAAATGGGAAGCACAAGCTCGCGTGGCTTGATCGAGAATCATGCCCGCAATGCGTCTTACGCCCTTGTAGTCGAGCCGGCACGTGACGGTGGCAAGATCGTGGTCGCCCGTAAAGGCGTCGCCATGTATGACATCCTCGTGCGCGGGCGCGCCTCTCACGCTGGCACCAGGCCGCAGGATGGGCGCAGCGCGATCCGCGCCGCCGCCCGACTGGTACTCGAACTCGAAAGCCTGAACGACGCGCAACGCGGCATCACCCTCACCGTCGGCACAATCCATGGTGGAACCGGGCGCAACATCGTGCCGGCTGAATGCCACATGCAAGTCGATCTGCGTCTTCCCGACGATGAGACGGCTGCCGAAATCCTGAAAAAGGTCGAAAGCCTGACGCCGGTCGATCCCGATATCACCATCGAGATCAAGGGAGGCGTCAACCGCCCGCCCTTTGCCCAGTCGGAGGCGGGCGAGCGGCTTTTCGATCATACTGCCAGGCTTGCCGCCGACCTCGGCATCACTCTTGAGGGCGTCAGCACCGGTGGCGGCTCCGACGGAAACTTCACCGCAGCACTTGGAGTGCCGACCCTTGATGGTCTCGGCGCCGACGGAGCCGGCGCCCATACATTCGAGGAATATATATTCGTCAGCAGCCTTGCAGTGCGCACCGCGCTTCTTGCCAATCTAATGCTAACCCTGAATGGCGATCTCTGATGTCTAGCAACGGCTCGCCACCGCTTTCCAGGTTCGCCGCATTATGACACCTTCTGAGATCATCGGTTTCGTGCTGATGGCCGGCGTTGCGGCCTATGTGCAGACTTTGACCGGCTTCGCCTTCGGGCTGCTGCTGATGGGCGCGGTCGGCCTGACAGCCGTCATGCCGCTGCGCGATGCTGCGGTCGTTACCGGCGTGCTGACGCTCGTCAATGCTGCCATCATGATGATAAGGGGCTGGCGCGACGTGTTGCGCACCGAACTGGTGCTTGTGCTCTGCGCGAGCCTGCCGACGCTCGTCGCCGGCTATTTCCTGCTCGATCATCTCGCCTCGACCGGGCTCATCTACCTGCGCATCATCCTCGGCCTCGTGATCATCGTCTCGGCCTTGCAACTGGTCATGCCGCCCAGGAAAGAGGAAAAGCAGGCAACAAAGTCCTCCTTCGTTTTCTTCGGCGCCTTTTCGGGCATCATGAGCGGCCTTTTTTCGACAAGCGGCCCGCCGCTCGTCTATCATTTCTACCGTCAGCCTCTGCCGATCGCCGCAATCCGCGAGACGCTGGTGGCAATCTTCAGCATCAACGCGCTGATACGCCTTTTCGTCGTCATTGCGGACGGTACCTTTCCGAAGCCAGTTTACTGGCCGGCCTTTTTCGCCATCATCACCGTCTCCCTCGGTACGCACATGGCGCGGCGCATGCCGTTGCCTCTGTCGCCGAAGACGTTGAGACGGATCGTCTTCGTGTTGCTTTGTGCCTCCGGCGCCTCACTGGCACTGCCGGCCATTCCGAAAGCCCTTGCCTGGAGTTAATTGCAATGCTGCTGTCCATCACGGAAGCCGAGCGCCTTGTCGCACAGATGCTGGAGAGACACAGCGTCAGCCCCGAAAATGCGAAATCGGTCGCGGTCGCTCTCGTCGCGGCCGAGACCGCCGGGCAAAGCGGTCATGGCCTGCGGCGTCTTGCGGCATATGCCGCCCAGGCCAAGGCGGGAAAGGTCGATGGTTTCGCCACGCCGGTTGCTTGGTCGAGTGCGCCTGCAGTGCTCAGGATCGATGCTGGCTGCGGCTTTGCCTATCCGGCGCTCGATCTCGCCGTTCAAAAGCTTCCGGCTCTCGCCTCGAAATCCGGCATTGCGGTCGCCGCCATTCATCGCTCGCATCATGCCGGCGTCATGGGGTTGACGGTCGAGCGCTTCGCTGAGCGCGGACTCGTGGCGCTGATGTTTGCCAATACGCCGGCGGCCATGGCGCCCTGGGGTGGAAAGACCGCCGTCTACGGCACCAATCCGATCGCCTTTGCGGCGCCACTTCCGCATGATGAGCCGATCGTCATCGATCTTGCAATGTCCAAGGTCGCGCGCGGCAGGATCATGGCGGCGCACCAGAAGGGCACCGACATTCCGGATGACTGGGCGCTCGACATAGAGGGGAAACCAACCACGAATCCGAGCGAAGCCCTGAAAGGGACGATGATGCCTCTCGGCGACGCGAAGGGCGCAGCATTGGCGCTCATGGTCGAGATATTCGCGGCGAGCCTCACCGGCACCAATTATTCCTTTGAAGCCTCCTCCCTCTTCGATGACCGCGGCAACCCGCCTAAGCTCGGGCAGATGATCATCGCGATCGATCCCGAGGCAACGGGCGGCGCCGGGACGGCCTCGCGCTTTGCACTGCTTGCGTCGACGATGACGGCCGACCCGAATGTGCGCCTGCCGGGCCGACGCAGCCAGGGCCGACGGCGGGATGCGCTCACGACCGGAGTAGAAATCGACGACGAATTGGCGGCACTCATCAACCCATGATGATGCGCCTGCCGCATCATCTTATCTGAAACGCGAAACGCCTTTTCATCACCGTCCGTCAGCGCTTCAAGGATCTTCGCAGGTGTGTCCGTTATTTGCGCTTTAACGGTCAGCGCGTACTCGGCTTGGCACGAGAACGGACGAAGCCCTCGACCGGGAATTCGCATGCAAGCAACAGCTCGTCAGGTTGAAGATGCGAAGAACACCAGAGATAACGACCTTTTCGACCGCCGCGCCGCAGCCGCGGATGCCAACGACGAAGGCGGATCATCTGGATGTGAGTTTTCCAACTTGAAATAATACTTGTGCTCTTATCGAAATACTGGAAGATCACCGATATTCATATCGCAACTCACCGTGAGAGCCAGCGCTCACGAGGCGCTCTAGAAACCGCCGCCCTTGGCAGGCCGCTAGACGGATCGTGAAAGCGTCCTAGTTCTTTCGGATGCACAGCTTTGCATCGGGAGCTTTTCGCTTTCGGCAGAAAAGGGCAGACAGGATTTCCGAGACGATCGAGGAGGGTCGCGCGGGAGGCTTGTCAATCTTTGGCAACGGACAAACACAGGGAGGAACGATGTCCAAACGTTTACTTTTCGCTTCCGTCGCAGCCATCACGCTTTCGGCCGGCACACCGCATGCCTTCGCGGCTACCGAACTACAGTGGTGGCACGCCATGGCCGGCGCCAACAACGAGGTCGTCGAGCAGCTTTCCAAGGAATTCAACGAGAGCCAGAGCGAATACAAGATCGTGCCCGTTTTCAAGGGCACCTATCCGGAAGCGCTCAATGCCGGCATCGCGGCATTCCGATCCAAGCAGCCGCCGGCGATCCTGCAGGTCTTTGACGCTGGCAGCGGCCTGATGATGGCCGCCGAGGGCGCCGTCATGCCGGCGGCCGAGATCCTGAAGAAAGGCGGCTACACATTCGATAAGTCGCAATATTTGCCGGGCATCGTCGCTTATTATTCGAAGCCGGACGGCACGATGCTGTCCTTCCCCTACAACTCTTCTTCTCCAATCCTCTTCTACAACAAGGATATCTTCACGAAGGCAGGGCTCGATGCCGAGGCCCCGCCGAAGACCTGGCCCGAAGTCTTCGAGGCGGCGAAGAAGATCAAGTCGAGCGGTGCGGCCCCTTGCGGGTTTACCTCGACCTGGCTGACCTGGATTCAGACCGAGAACTTCGCCGCCTGGAACAATGTCGCCTACGGGACCAACGAGAACGGCCTTGGCGGTACTGACGTAAAGCTTGAGTTCAACTCGCCGCTTTTCGTCCAGCACTTCCAGGCAATCGCCGATCTCGCAAAGGACGGCACTTTCCGCTATGGTGGCAGGACCTCGGAAGCCAAGCAACTCTTCACCTCGGGCGAATGCGGGATCATGACCGAATCTTCCGGCGGGCTTGGCGACATCATCAAGTCGAAGATGAACTACGGTATCGGCCAGCTTCCCTATTACGAGGGCGAAGGCCGGCCGCAGAACACGATTCCGGGCGGAGCAAGCCTTTGGGTGTTCGCTGGAAAGTCGGATGCCGAATATAAGGGCATCGCCGAATTCTTCCACTTCCTCTCGCAGACCAAGATCCAGGCTCGCCTGCATCAGGTTTCCGGCTACATGCCGGTAACGATGGCAGCCTACGAGGAGACGAAAAAATCGGGCTTCTACGACAAGAACCCCGGCCGCGAAACGCCGATCCTGCAGATGATGGGCAAGGCTCCGACGGAAAATTCCAAGGGCGTTCGCCTGATCAACCTGCCACAGGTGCGTGACATCATGAACGAAGAGTTCGAAGCCATGCTTGCCGGCAAGCAGGACGCCAAGACGGCGCTCGATAAGGCAGTCGAACGCGGCAACGCGGCGATCCAGCAGGCGCTCGGCAACTAAAATCTCCTGTCGCCCGCGGCCTCTTGGTCGCGGGCGTTCCGTCCGCTTTACAGGAGGCCGCATTGCAGCGTGTCGTCTTTCCCAACAAGATCCTTCCCTATTTCCTGGTGGCGCCGCAGATCGCGCTCACGGTCATCTTTTTCTTCTGGCCTGCGAGCCAGGCGCTCTATCAATCGACACAGCGCGAGGACCCCTTCGGGCTAAAGAGCAGCTTCGCGGGACTCTTCAATTTCAGGTCGGTGCTTGGCGACGAAAACTATCTTCATTCCTTGCAGGTAACGATTGTCTTCAGCGTAGCGACCGCCTTGCTGGCGATGGTCGTGGCGCTCGCGCTTGCGACCGCGGCCGACAAGGTCGTGCGTGGACAGGGTTTCTACCGTACCCTGCTGATCTGGCCCTATGCTGTCGCACCCGCCGTGGCCGGCATGCTGTGGCTCTTCATGTTCAATCCGGCCATGGGCACCTTCGCCTATCTCCTGCGGCGCAACGGATTCCTTTGGGACCCGCTGCTCAACGGCAACCAGGCCATGGCGCTGGTGATAGTCGCGGCTGCCTGGAAGCAGATAAGCTACAATTTTCTCTTCTTCGTCGCCGGGCTGCAGGCAATCCCGAAATCCCTGATCGAAGCGGCGGCCATCGACGGCGCGCGCGGCAACCGGCGCTTCTGGACCATCGTCTTTCCGCTGCTGGCGCCGACGACCTTCTTCCTGCTTGTCGTCAATACCGTTTATGCCTTCTTCGATACCTTCGGCATCATCCATTCGGTAACCGGCGGCGGCCCCGCCAGGGCCACCGAGACATTGGTCTACAAGGTTTACAACGACGGCTTCGTGAACCTCAACCTCGGCTCCTCGGCGGCACAGTCGGTTATCCTGATGGTGATCGTCATCGCGCTCACAGCCTTCCAGTTCCGCTTCGTGGAACGCCGGGTCCACTACGCGTAAGGTCGGTCGATGATTGAAAAGCGCCCCCTCGCCACCCTTTTCGCCCACTTGATGCTGATCCTCGGGATCATAATCGTCGCCTTCCCGATCTATTACACCTTCGTTGCCTCCACGATGACCTCGGCGGAAATCCTGCGCCCGCCGATCACGCTGCTGCCAGGCGGGCATTTCGCGGAGAACTATGGCGAGGCATTGTCCGGTGGCGTCGAGCGCGTCGTCGGCGTCAGCCTCGAACGGATGTTGTGGAACACGTTCGTGGTGTCGCTGGCAATTGCGGTCGGCAAGATCGCGATCTCGTTCCTCTCGGCCTTCGCGATCGTCTTCTTCCGCTTTCCCTTTCGGATGGGTTTCTTCTGGATGATCTTCATCACCCTGATGCTGCCGGTCGAGGTGCGCATCCTGCCGACCTACAAGGTGATCGTCGATCTCGGTATGATCGATACCTATGCCGGGCTGACGTTGCCGCTCATGGCCTCGGCGACGGCAACCTTCCTCTTTCGCCAGTTCTTCCTGACGATCCCCGGAGAACTGGTGGAAGCCGCGCGCATCGACAATGCCGGTCCATTCCGCTTCATGCGCGATATCCTGCTGCCGCTGTCGCGCACGAACATCGCAGCCCTTTTCGTCATTCTCTTTATTTACGGGTGGACGCAATATCTCTGGCCGCTCCTCGTCACGAATGACGCGCGGATGACGACGATCATCATTGGACTTCGCAAGATGGTGGATTTTGCCGACGCGGCGACGCCGTGGAATTTCGTGATGGTGACGGCGATCGTCGCAATCATCCCGCCGATCGTCATCGTCGTGCTCATGCAGCGCTGGTTTGTCAAAGGTCTTGTGGAGACGGAGAAGTAATGGCCGGTATCAAGCTCAAGGACGTCCGCAAGACTTATGGCGGCGGCACGGAAATCATCAAGGGCATCTCGCTCGACATAGGCGATGGCGAACTTGTCGTTCTTGTCGGCCCGTCAGGCTGTGGCAAGTCCACGTTGCTTCGCATGATCGCGGGGTTGGAAGGCATCACCTCGGGGGACATCATGATCGGCGAGCGCACGGTCAACCAGTTGGAGCCCTCCGAACGCGACATCGCCATGGTGTTCCAGAACTACGCGCTCTATCCGCACATGACCGTGCGCCAGAACCTCTCTTACGGCCTGAAGAATCGCAACGTCCCGAAGGATGACATCGATCGCCGCATCCTGAAGGCTGCAAGGTCACTCGAGATCGAGCCCTTCCTTGAGCGCAAGCCACGGCAGCTCTCCGGCGGCCAGCGCCAGCGCGTTGCCATGGGACGCGCAATCGTGCGCGAACCGGCCGCCTTTCTCTTCGACGAACCGCTCTCCAATCTCGATGCGAAACTGCGCGTGCAGATGCGGGTCGAGATCAGGCGGCTCCAACGTTCGTTGGGGACGACAAGCGTGTATGTAACCCATGACCAGATGGAAGCCATGACGCTCGCCGACAGGCTCGTCGTTCTGAATAATGGGCAGATCGAGCAGGTCGGCACGCCGATCGAACTCTATGAAAGACCCGCGACGACATTCGTCGCGACCTTCATCGGTTCGCCATCTATGAATCTTCTGGAAATCGCCGGCAACTCCACCATGCCTGCAGCGATTTCGGCCCCACCAACAACTGCAACGATCGGGATCCGGCCGGAAAACTTTCGGCTCGCCAAAACTGAGCGGCAAGCCGATTTCACCGCCGAAGTCCGTGTGAGTGCGGTTGAACTCGTTGGCGCCGAAAGCTACGTGCACGGCACGCTGCCAAATACACAGGACATCGTCTTCCGCGTCCCCGGCCGTTCGCTGATCTCGATTGATGAACGCCTTTCGATAGCGGCAGATCTTGAAGATTTACATTTTTTCGACAAGGAGGGGCATCGGATAATCGCCGCCTGCAGCAAGCACTGATCACACCAAGACCGATCTGTCTCGATAGGCCGGCCGCTGGGAAGGCCGCCGATCGTTCAAGGCTACGATCTCTGCTGGGTGTGGGCATGCGCAACTAAACTACTAGCGGCCCGGCACGTAAAGGAACACCTCTGGGGACGTGTTTAGCGTAGTTATACCTTTTTTGCGGAAAGGTCATAACCGATTGTCCGTGGGAGGGACGATCATATGGACCGTGTAAGGCATGGGCGTCGCCGACAAGTTTACTGGATTCCGGCTCTTTAGACCGTGCACGACCATCGAAGATGCTATTTTAAAGCGACCTCGCGCGCCAAAATTAATCGATAAACATAACATCGATTTGCGGTCGTCCGGGGTTACGAGGGCGTTACCCAAAGGGTTGAGCGCCGAAACGGCAACAAAAACAAATGGCTCGTTCGTTCATAATTGTTCGTTATGCACCGGAATCGAATTCATAGGCTTGCGGTTCGTGTCCCTTCAAGAGCGAGCGTTGCAGAAATGTCGGAAAACTGATGGGCGCCGGTTCATCTCTTTACGGCGTCCCTCTTAAGGGGGCATCCGGTGACCGAAGACGTGACGCGTTGGAAGAGGAAGGCATCGGCGCGCACGGTGATCGGCATTGGAGGTAGGGCCCTCGGCATCATTTATGCCGGAAAGCGCATCGTCCCGGTCGTCACAGGGCGACAGCGCAATTCTATTCGTCGCAGCGGCGGATCCTTCAACCGCGCTGCAACGGGCGAGCAGTTCTACCGGTCGCAAACGCGGGTCGACCTGGTGACCCATCTATCCTGGCGTTCGCTATAATATTGCTCTCTCTTGGTGCGGCAGGATGCCTTCTGCGCCCGGTCACGGTCGCTATAATAACGAGGGTGGTACCGCGAGTAGCCGTGATAGCCGGGACCGACATAGACCCCCGCTTGGTCCAACCCGAAAAACGGTCTCAGCGAGCGTTGGAGCTGCGGTACCGGTCAATGCAGTAATGACGGCTGCGATTACGAGCTTTCTCATGTTCATCTCCAAAGATCCGATTTGTTTTAGACGGGTTGCCTCCGGCATCAGCGCGGCTACCACAGTGGACAATCAGAAGCTTTTCATTGTTCTTTCCGCACGTTTTAGTTGGAGGATCAACGAAGGAGAAGAGGAAACGGTTCCACGCTTTGACTTCAGTCCGAAGGGGGCGGGACGATCGTCTGGTAGCGATAGTCGTTCATCCCGATAGCGCGCAGGGACGTTGGAACGAAGTGGGAGTTGCGGGTGGAAGCGAGCACTCAATTCGGGCCGCTGATGAATATTTGTTGATGCTGGTAACCGCAGCGATGATAGCCTCCGCACTGGGTATCTCCCATCCAGACTAGACTCCGAGATCAGATTGTCAGACGTTATTCTCAAGGCCAAGTCTTAGCACGATAGCTGACTAGGGCTTGGACCCGTAAAGCGCGCAGCCACAGACGGATGCGAGCTTGAGGGAAGGATTAGCTGGGAGGCGCCCATGCTCAAGATATTCGGCGCGGTCGGATCGGGCTCAATTCCGATCGAGGCCATGCTGACGCTTCTCGCAATTCCCCACGAGGTGATCGAGGCGGTCACGTGGGAGGACGAAGCGGCGCGCAAGCGGGTCGAGATGGTCAATCCGTTGCGCCAGGTCCCGGTGCTGCCGTCCGGCGAGATCAACGTGATGCCGGTACCGGGAATACCGGTCGAGGCCTTCATCCAAACCGGAGAGCGAACCGCGCCGATCTCTCTGAGAAAGCCGCTCATGGATCAGGTCGCATCGCGTCCAGGAAGGAGTGACTCAGTTGCGTTTCTCCGAGCACAGCGCGGAGCTACTTTGGTCAGTCTTGCAGCCGTCGGTTCGCATCCCTTAAAGAGCGGCATACGTTGGACCTTGATCTGAGCTGTCCTAGGTCGGGGGATATCTTCAACGTCTAGGAGATTGCATGACAATGCATCGCATATATTCAGTCGGCGTCGCGATCGTCTATCCCCACTATATCGCTAAAGCGGAGAAGAACGGGCGCACGAAGGTGGAGGTAATGAAATAATCTGTCGGCTGACGGGGTACAGCCGAGAGACGCTGGATGATCAGGCGGCAAAGAACACCAATTTTCGATTTCCGCTCAGCCTGCGACTTGTCGAGGAAATACTGTTGGAGCGTGGGTTGTCGTCTCGTATGAACGATCCGCCGATGGGGCTGCAAATTCGGCCCGGGCTACGCAAAGCAACTGCGCCGCAAGAAGCCCTCGCGACGGACATCTGGCATCTCGGCGAAGTGGTGATTTCCATCGGCGGCCGTAAGCACTGGCTGTGGTGCGTCCTCAGAGAATTCGTTGACTGCCGCAAGTATCAACTCCAGCCCGGCATCGGGATTAGTACAGCCGGACGCTTGAGAGATCAGCTTTCGGCCACTGACCAAACCGACGACGTCGGCGCAAAATCATCAGTGCCGCTGCGTGTGGCCGCAATGATCTCCTTGATCAGAGCCTGGCTTGCCACGGGGATGGATACGTCCGATCTGAAGATCAGGCCCACCTTTTGCGGTGGAACGAGCTTGTGAATGTCGAGATGGTTCGACAGATCCACTTCGACAAGCGAGCCGGTCTTCAATTCCAGGCGAATTGCGTCCTGGCGCACCAAGCCGATAAACTCGCTTCTCTGCAGCACATTCTTGACGAACATCGGCGAACCGCTCCTAAGCAGCGACCGGTTGAAGTCGGTACCGACGAGGTTACGCAAGGCGCCTTCGAGGTCGCGATTGCCGGTAAGGACCACCCAGGGATACTTGGCCAATTCGCTGACTTCGACCGAATGGCCGTCGAGCAGGGGATGGCCGGCGCGGACCGCGAGGATCATCGAATCGAGATAAAGCTCGCGCTGCTCGATGTCGCGCGGCAGGTCTTCCGCATCGAAGAGCGTCGCGATCAGGAAATCGAGATCGCCGAGCAAAAGGGGGCGAATCAAGTCGCTGCGGGTACCGTTGGCAATGTTGACGGTGATGCACCGCGCTTCGGTCACAAGGCGCAGAATGGCGAAGGCAAGCGTGCGGCTATCGGGGCCAAGCGGCGCTCCGACATTGATCTCTCCGGATCCGAGCGTTCGGATCGCCTCGATATCGCTCTCCATCTTGCGGGTTTCCGCTGCAATGCGCCGCGCATGGTCGAAGACCGTCTCTCCGAATGAGGTGAGGGTGATCCCGCGGGGGCCGCGGTCGAGCAGAGGCACACCAAGCGCATATTCCAGCATCTGGATGCTTTTCGACAGTGCCGGCTGGGACAGGTTCAGGCGTTGTGCAGCCTTGTTGAGGCTGCCCAGTTCCGCGACTGCGAGAAAACGGCTGACCGAACGCAGATCCATATTTCACCTCCCTGAGAAACTGGATTTGACAGCCGCCGAGTTATAACTTTTAGCTTGAACGCTATCAAATCATTCTTCTTGATTTTAGAACTTCGGGATCGCAGTCTTTCATCATTCCCGGCGGTCAAGGAGTAGGTTCCGCAAGGGAAGGCCGAAGCAAAGGCCCTTTTGGGACGAGCATTCTTCAATGCCGTGAGGAGACGGCGTTAAGGGATCTCAGCCTCGGTCAAGGAGGAGCTTTCCCGGAGAGGATCCGGTTTCATTTTTTATTTGCCGGATCATGGTCGGCCATAGGAGGCGCTTGCGCTGCCTCCGACGATATCGGCTGGCCTGTTGCGGGCGATGGGAGGATTGCGATGTCGGTCAGGGTTGGATTCGTAGGCGTCGGTGCGATGGGGCTCTCCATGGCCTCGCATGTATTGAAGACAGGTTTTGCCGTTGCGGCCTACGATCTCAATGCGGAATGTCTCGACGCGGCTTCGTCCGCGGGCATAACGTCGGCCAGGAATCTTGGCGATCTTGCGACGATGGCCGATGTCTTCGTTGCAGTCGTTGCGACCGACAACCAGTCAAGCAGCGTCACGAAGGAGCTTGCCCCGCTCGTCAAGAAGGGATCGGTGATTGCGATTGCGGCGACCAACAATCCGGGCACCATGCATGAACTCGGCAAGTATTGCGACGGATATGGCGTCCGCCTCATTGACGCTCCTGTTGTCTACGGTCTCGACGGCGCCCGCGAGGGTACGCTTCTGTCGCTTTGCGGCGGCCGCGATGAGGACGTCGAGATGGCCCGCCCGGTGCTGATGAGCTACAGCCGCGATGTGCTGCATGTCGGCGAGCTTGGCTCCGGCCAGCTCGCTAAGGCCTGCAACAACCTGCTGCACTGGATCCATTGCATCGGAAATTACGAAGCCCTGCTGCTTGCCAAGCGCTATGGCGTCGATGCCCAGCGTATGCGCGAAGTCCTGCTGAAGAGCCCTGGTTATAACAATACCCTGGAGCGCTGGGACGGAACCCGCTTCACCTGGCAGGAGAAGGACATGGACGTTGTCCTCGACCTTGCTCAGGCCGGCGGGCTGGTGTTGCCGCTCAGCGGTCAGACGGACCAACTGATCAAGCTGCTTTCCGCAACGGACGTGCGCGACCTGCTCTACGGGGCAGAGGCAAGTTATCTCGGGCGACGCGTGGCTCCCATCAACCGCCAGGCCGGGGCAGTCTGACATTCCGCTCTGCCGAAACCACCTGCAGCGAGAGCATTCTCCATGGAAATCACAGCATTCGATATCGAGCCGGTGATCCTGAAGAAGGAGGATCCGGAGTGGAAATTCGCACTCGGCGCCAATCCGAATACGGAAGGGGTCGTCCTGCGCATCGCCACGGCTGATGCAGAGGGTTTCGGTTATGCCTCGGCGACGGCCCATATGGGATCGATTCAGTCGACGCTGGTCGCCGAACTCGACCATTTTCGATCTTTGGTGATCGGCAACCGCGCCGACGAGATCGGCGCGATCATGCAGCACCTCGACAGGCGGCTGCGCGGTGCGCCACAGGCCAAGGCGGCTGTCGATTGCGCCTTGCATGACCTTCTTGCACGCAGTCTCGGCATCCCGCTCATCACCCTGCTTGGCGGCAAGATCAGAAACGAGGTGCCGATTTTGCGCATCCTCGCCATCAAGACGCCGGAGCAGATGGCCGTCCAGGCGCGGCGCCTGGTCGACGAAGGCTATCACTACCTGAAGATCAAGGTGCACGGAGAGGTCGAGGAAGATGTCGCGCGTGTCGCCGCGATCCGGGCCGAGGTTGGGCCTACCGTGCATCTGACCATCGATGCCAATCAATCCTATTCCCCGAAGGATGCGGTACGCGCCATCCTCCAGATGGTCGATCACGGGATCGAACTCGTCGAACAGCCAGTTCCTGCCGGGGATGTCGAGGGCCTGTCGCTCGTGACCAAGATGGTTCCCATTGCCGTCGAGGCCGACGAAGCGGCAGGCTCTCTCGCCGAAATCTACGAGCTGGTCAGCAACCGGCGCGTTGATGCCGTCAGTCTGAAGATCCCGAAGCTCGGCGGCATCCGCAATACGCTGGCGGCAGCCGCACTCTGCGAGCAGGCCGGTATCCGCTACCGCATGGGAGCGGCGGTGGGCAGCAGGCTGCTTTCCTCCTTCGCCATTCATCTCGCCTGCGCCATGCCCGGCGCAGACTATGCCTGCGAGCTCGGCGAGTTCGAGAGGTTGCTTGGCGATCCCTTCACCGGCCTCTCCGTCGAGAAAGGCGTATTGCGGCTCCCGCCCGGTCCGGGAAGCGGCGTCCGCAAGATCAATACTGGTCGCGCCGAAGACGCGGCGAGAGAAAATTCCGAAGCATTGATGATGACGAAAGGATGACTGAGGTGGGAAAACACGCATCTTCCGGGAAATACGCGATCGTCGGTCTCGGCGTCGTTGCCGGCCAGCAGCCGGATCATTCCGAGCGCATGATCGCGGCCGAAGCGACGAGGCTGGCGATCGCCGACGCAGGGCTGACGAGGACCGATATCGGCGGCGCGATCGATCTGAGGCGCACGGGCGGCGGCGGCGACCGGGCTAGCTACTCCGATGCCTTCACCCGCGTGCTCGGTATCAAGAACAACTTCTATTTCACCTGCGGACGCGGCGGTGCGCTGGCCGGTCTCGGCATGGCGGCGGCCATGTCCTATCTCGACCGCGGCATTGCCGATTATGTCGTGCTGACAGGCGCGGTGACCGACTGGTCGCAATCGCAAGAGACCCGCAAGAAGGGGTTCCGCGGCATGGCACATACCGAAAAGCGTGGCTACTGGGGCAAGCCGCTCGGCGATTCCCGCGCCGTCAGCCATCATAGCTGGATGGCCGCCCGCCACATGGCCGTCTACGGAACGACAAGCGCCCAGCTCGGTGCTATTTCCGTCGCCGAACGCCAATGGGCCTGCATGAATCCGGAAGCCAAGATGCATGGCCGTCCGATCACGATCGAGGATCACCAGAACTCCCCGCTGGTCGCGGAACCCTATCACCTGCTCGACTTGAGCCAGGTTTCGGACGGCGGCATCTCCTTCATTCTGACGACCGCCGACCGCGCCAAGGATTGCGCCAAGGCTCCTGTCTATGTGCTTGGCCAGGGCTTCGGCGAAGTCTCCGCCGACCTGTGGTGGGAGAAGAAGAACTTCACCCATATGGCTGTCGAACCGGCAAAGAAGCAGGCCTTTAGCCAGGCCGACATCACGCTCGCGGATATCGATTGCGCCCAGCTCTATGACTGCTTCACGGCAGAGGTGCTCTTCCAGCTGGAAGATTACGGCTGGTGCAAGAAGGGCGAGGGCGGAGCGTTCGTCGCTGACGGCCATATGGCGCCGGGCGGCTCGATCCCTGTCAATACGAGCGGCGGCCTGCTCTCCTGCTACCATCTCGGCGATCTGACAGGCCTTGCCGAGGCCGTCCGGCAGCTTCGCGGCGAAGCCGGCGAGCGCCAGATCGACGACTGCGACATCGTCATGACCACCGGACATGGCGGCGAGCTTGTTTCGCCCGGCATGTGCTCAATCCACACCTGCACGCTGCTCGGGAGGCACGCATGAACGTCAAGCTGGAATCCTTTACCGTCGATCTGGAATGGAAGAAGCCCTATCCGAGCATCGACCACGACAATGAACCCTTCTGGGATGGCCTGAAAGAGCACAAACTGCTCGTCTGGAAGTGCAAGCAGTGCAGCGCGGTTTACTGGCCGAAGGCTTACTGCCAAAACCACGATAACGAGCCCTTCGCCGCAAACTGTGAATGGACTGAGGCGTCCGGGCGCGGCAAGATCTTTGCCTTCAACATCCATCACTGGGCGTTCCACCCGGGCTTCAAAGAGGAAATTCCCTATACCTATGCTCTGATCGAACTCGACGAAGGGCCGCTGATCAGCTCCCAGCTCCTGGGCGACAATCTGCCGACCGACATCCACAATGTCGGCCAGACGGTGGAGGTCGTCTATGAAGATCATCCGGCGCAGGGCTTTACGCTCCCGAAATTCCGTATCGTGAGTGAATAGGAAAGAGCGACGATGATCGGCCAGAGCCATTCCCTTCCGACCAGCAGCCTGCTTGCGCCTCGCTCCGTCGCTTTTGTCGGCGTGTCCGCGAAAGGCGGCGCCGGCACCAAGATGCTGAATTCGCTGCTTCGCTCCGGGTTCGGGGGCAAGATCTGGCCGGTCAACGCCAATGCCGCCGAAATTGCGGGTGTTCCGTGCGTGCCGAATCTCGACGCGCTGCCCGGTATCCCCGACTGCATCGTCATTTCCATCCCGGCGGAGAGCGTGCTCGCGGTCGTGGAGGAAGCCGCATCGATCGGCATCCGCGCGGCTCTCATCGTTTCCGAAGGCTTTGCCGATGACGGCACTGCTGAAGGCAAGGCGCGGCAGGAACGCCTCGTCGCGATCGCCAAGGCCTCGGGCATGGCGATTGCCGGGCCGAACTGCATGGGAATTGCAAGCCTCGGCCATGGCTTTGCGACGACGATGGCTGATATCCCCGAAAAGCTGGGGGCCGGCGGCATATCGCTCGTCTCCCAGAGCGGCGGCCTGCTCAACGCCGTCGCCGAGCTCAGCGCCAATCGCGGCGTCGGAATGAACTATCTGATTTCGATTGGCAACCAGGCCGTGCTCGATCTTGCGGATTATATCGACTTCCTGGCCGATGATCCGAAGACCAGCGTGATCGCCTGCATCATGGAAGGCGCCAAGGATGGACGGCGCTTCCGTGCAGCTGTCGAACGGGCCTCCAGGATCAAGCCCCTGGTCATCCTGAAGCTCGGAAAGAGTGCTGCCGGGCAGGCGGCAACCTTCGCGCATACCGGCACGCTTGCTGGCAAGCATGAAGCCTATGAAGCCCTGTTTTGCGCAAACGGCGTCGCGTCGGTGATGAGCCTCGATGAGCTGGTGGAGACAGCTGCGCTTCTAGCAACGGCACCTTTGCCGAAGGGAGATCGTGTCTGCTTGCTCACCGTCTCCGGTGGCGCCACCTCGCTGATCAGCGATCTTGCGGAGCGCGCAGGCGTGAATTTCGGCCGGATCGACGATGAGACGAACCGGCGCGTCGGCGAGGCACTCGGCGTATCGCGCCATTTCGGAAATCCTCTCGATACGGTCGGCATGCCGCGGCTGCGCCGCGACGGCGCGATCGAAGGCGTTGTCGGCGCGCTGCTCGACAATACGGAGATCGACGTCATCGGCCTTGTGCTCGGCATGCGAATGGAAGGCGCCGAAAATCATGACAAGCTCGTTGGCCGGATGGCCGATATGGCCAGGACGGCCGGCAAGCCGCTGCTCGTGCTCTCCTTCATCTCGAACAGCCTGACCGGGCATTGGCGCGGCTATGCGAGCGCACAAGGTCTGCCGCTGGTGGAAGACGTCGAACTCGGCCTGCGTGCCATCCGCCACCTCACGGACTACGCTACCTTCCGCGGCAGCATGCCCATTACCGAGAGCCCGCCGAAAATCGCCAGCGTAGTCGGCAAGACAAGCACACGTGGCGTTTTGAGCGAAGCCGACAGCAAGGAGATCCTTGGCAAAGCCGGCCTTCCGGTCACGCGCGAATATCTCGCAGCCACGATCGCGGAAGCAAAGACGCTGGCCGAGAAGATTGGCGGTCCGGTCGCCCTCAAGGTTCAGTCGCGCGACATCCCGCATAAATCGGATGTCGGCGGCGTCCATCTCGGCGCCACCGCCGAGGATGCAGAAATTATGTCAGCCAAGATCTTGAAGAGTGCCAGAACCGCCTGTCCGGAAGCTGCCATCGACGGTATCCTCGTGCAGGAAATGGTTGATGAAGGCGCGGAGTTCATTATCGGGATGACGTATGACGAGCAGTTCGGCCCTCTTGTCGTCGTAGGAGGCGGCGGTGTGATGGTCGAGGTGTTCAAGGATGCGAGCGTCGGTCTAGCTCCGCTTACACGCCACCAGGCAACGGAAATGGTTGCCAGGCTCAAGGTTGCCGTCCAGCTTGACGGTTTCCGCGGTGCTCCCCCGCTCGACAGAGATGCCCTGATCGATTGTCTCGTCGCATTCTCGAACTTCGTGGCCGCAACCGACGGCCAGTTCGAGGCGATCGATCTCAATCCCGTTTTCGTTCGCAGCCGGGGGAAGGGCGTGAAGATAGCGGACGCCCTCATCATCACTAGAGGTCCGTGGGAGGAATATAATGAACAGACGGAGTCGCATTACGCATTTAGTTAGTGTCCTTGCAATTCTCCCGCTCGCGGCGGGATTGGCAACGCCGGTATGGGCGCAAACGCAGGAGGAAATTCTGCACTATACCGGAGCTGACCGCGAAAAAATCCTGGCCGACGGTGCCGCAAAGGAAGGCGAGCTCGTCGTCTATTCGGCGATGATCGTCGATCAGGCGCTGCAGCCGCTTGCCGATGCCTTCATGAAGAAATATCCGTCTGTGACGCTCACTTATTGGCGCGGTGACTCGGAAGACATCGCGCAACGCGTCCTTGCCGAAGAGCGGGCCAAGAACGTGGTGGTCGACGTGGTCGAAGGCACGAGCGTCAGTGAAAATCTCATCAAGGCGAATGTCGTTCAGACCTTCAGCTCGCCCATGCTGGAGCAATATCCGGAATCCTACCGCGATCCCGATCACCTCTGGGCCGCAACGCGTGTCAGCTACTACTGCATGGCCTACAACACCGACATGGTGAAGGCCGAAGATGTGCCGAAGAGCTATGACGATCTCCTCAATCCGAAATGGAAAGGCCAGATCGCCTGGCGCATCGGTAGTGAAAGCGGCACGCCGCTCTTCATCACCAATCTTCGGTCCGCCTGGGGCGAGGATAAGGCGGAAGATTATCTGAAGAAGCTTTCCGGCGAGAAGATCGTCAACTTCGGCGCCGGCAGTGCCCGCACGCTGGTCGATCGCGTGATTGCCGGCGAATATGCGATGGCGCTCAACATCTTCTGTCACCATCCGCTGATCAGTGCCGCCGACGGCGCACCGGTGGCATCGCAGTTGATGAGCCCGGTTGCCTCGACGACGGCAACTCTTTTGATACCGAAGAATATCCGCCACCCCTATGGCGCGGCGCTCTTCACCGATTTCCTGCTATCGGAAGACGGCCAGAAGATCCTACTCGGTGCGGATTATTTCCCGGCCCATCCGAAGGTGCTGCCGTCCAAGATGCTGCAGGCGATCGTGCCCCATGCGGCCGGCTTTGACGAAAACCTCGTCCGCCCGGAAACGCTCGTCAACGACGGCATTCGATCCGACGAACTCTATCAGAAATATTTCCGATAATCCGAGGAGGCCGCCACCTGTGTGGCGGCCTCCGTGACCGGCAATAATCGAGAAAGTTCAAGGCGATATGAAAACGCTCCAACTCACTGCAGCAACGATGCCGACAATGAAGAAGATCACCTTCTCGCCCATTGTATTGATCCTCGCTGCCATTCTGCTCATCGTCATCGTTCCGCCGGCCGCCTATCTGGTCGCCTCCAGTTTCTATACGACGAATTTCGACGCTTCATTTGATCAGTTCACGTTCCAGTTCTTTGCCGACCTCGTCCAGAACCCGTATTTCCTGCGTAGCCTGCTGCATACGGCGATCTATTCACTCGGCTCGGCGGTCGTCGGTATCGTGCTTGGTACCGTTCTTGCGATCATCGTGGAGCGGACCGATACGCCCGGCCGCAAATATGCCTTTCTCGGCGCCGTCATCTCGCTTGCCATTCCGCATGTGCTCTATACGGTCGCCTGGCTGCTGATCCTCGGCAAGTCGGGTCCCTTCAACCAGATCCTGAAGGCAATTTTTGGCGCCTCCGCACCGGTCTTCGACGTCTATTCCCTGCCGGGCATGATCCTCATCGAAGGCGTCGGCTTCGTGCCGCTGACATTCCTGATGATGTCGGCGATCCTGCGCTCCACGGATGCCGCCTTCGAGGAAGCATCGATGATGAGCGGCGCCGGGCCGGTCGCGACTTTCTGGAAGATCACGCTCAGAATGGGCATGCCAGGCGTACTGGCCCTATTGCTGCTGAGCTTCATCCGCGCCTTCGAATCCTTCGAAGTGCCGGCGATCGTCGGCCTGGCAGGCAACATCGAAGTTTTGACCACGAGCATCTACCAGAGCTCGCGGGCAACGACGCCGCCGAATTTCGGACAGGCAGGCGCTTATTCAGTCTGTCTCTTCGCCTTCCTCGCCTGCCTTCTCTATTTCTATGGACGGCTGTCCCGGCATGCGCACCGCTACCAGACGATTACGGGCAAGGGCTATCGGCCGCGCGTCATTCATCTCGGTCGCAGCCGGTATATCAGCACACTTTTGCTCGTCGCCATCCTGCTCCTCGTCATCGGCCTGCCGCTTGCCATCATCGTCTTCGCCTCGTTCAAGCCCTTCTTTGGCGCCTTCACGCTGGCGAGCTTTTCGCATTGGACGCTGAAAAACTACACGACCGTCGTCGGCCCGGGACTTGTGCGCTCGACCCTTATCAATACGCTGAGCCTTGGAGTCGTCACCGCAAGCATCGTCGTTCCCTTTACAGCTCTCTGCGCCTGGCTGGCGGCCCGGCGCAAGCCAGCCGCCTGGGTTCTCGACCAGCTTGCCACCGCGCCGCTGACCTTTCCCTCGATCGTCATGGGCGTCGCCTTCCTGCAAGTGTTCGTCAACCTTCCCTTTCCGTTCTACGGCACGCTAACCTCGGTCATCCTGGCATCCACCGTCGCTTACCTGCCTTATGGAATGCGTTATGCCTATGCAGGCGTATTGCAGATCCATTCGGACCTTGAGGAAGCCTCGACGGCCTCCGGCGCGCCGCAGATGCGGACCTTCATCAAGATCGTCTTCCCGCTGCTGTCCGCCTCGATGATCAGCTGCTGGCTGTTCGTTTTCCTGCTGGCCGTACGGGCGATGTCCCTGCCGTTGCTGCTGGTCGGGCCGGGAAGCTCGCTCGTCTCCGTCAGCCTGTTCGATCTCTGGCAGAACGGCCAAGTGACGGAGCTCGCCGCCATGGGCACCGTCTGGGTCGCTCTGATGACCTGCGTCAGCGGATGTTTCTATCTGGTGGCGCGCCGCTATCGCATCGTCGCCGCTTAAGCCAATTCCAGGGAGGTGGAATCATGCTCAGAGTTGCCAATCTCGTAAAGCAATACATCAACGAAACTGGGGAACGAAAAGGCGGCGTGTCGAATGTCAGCTTCGACGTCAAGGAAGGCGAGCTATTCACCCTTCTTGGCCCGTCCGGCTGCGGCAAGACGACGACGCTTCGCTCGATCGCCGGCCTCGAACATCCGGAAAGCGGGCAGATCCAGCTCGACGGCCGCGACCTCTTCGACAGCCGTTCGGACATACAGCTGCCGATGTATGAACGCGATATCGGCATGGTCTTCCAGTCCTATGCGATCTGGCCGCATATGAACGTCTTCGAAAATGCGGCCTATCCTCTGCGGACGCGTCGCAATGGCCATGTTTCGCGCGAGGACATCGAAACTCGGGTCATGCGGTCGCTCGAAATGGTCGGCCTGGCGGAATATCGCAACCGATCGGCGACGAAGCTGTCCGGTGGCCAGCAGCAGCGTCTGGCACTTGCCCGCGCACTGGTCCGCGAGCCGAAGCTCCTCCTGCTCGACGAACCGCTCAGCAATCTCGATGCGCTGCTTCGCGAACAGATGCGCGCGGAAATCAAGCGGCTACAGAGTGAATGGGGCGTGACGACAATCTACGTGACCCACGACCAGAGCGAGGCGATGGCGCTGTCCGACCGCGTCGCGGTGCTCAACAACGGCATGATCGCACAGATGGGTACGCCGTTCGACATCTATGACAGGCCACGATCGGAATTTGTCGCAAATTTCATTGGCAGGACCAACCTCCTCAGAGGCCGGCTCGCGAGCCGGGTGAGGGCAGGCGATATCGCGCCCGTCGATACGTCGATCGGTTCGATAAGGTGCATGTTTTCTTCAGGCATGCCGGCTGGCAACCAGATCTCCTTCGTCATCCGTCCGGAAAACGTTCAGCTCCATACAGCCGAAGGAGCGCCCGCAGATGCCGTGCCCAACTGCATCGACGGTTTCGTGCGCAACAAGGTCTTCCTCGGGGAGGTCGCTGAATATTCGATCGATATCAGCGGCGGTCTCAATATGATCGCCCGCACGCATCCCTCGATCAGCCTGAACCGCGGTGACAGGGTGCGCGCGTCGTTCCCGGAAAATAAGGTGATTGCGATTTGTAGCTAGATCGGACACTTCGGCCGCGGGAATATCACGCAATTCAAAGGGCCCCTCCAGCGGCCATTGTTATGTTGTTCCGCAGGCTGATGCCGCAGATACTGCTTCGCTGGCCGCCGGCGGCAACGGTCGGATGTCGTCCTGACCCCGGTCGAAGCCCATTTCGAGAGGGAGACAACTTCCATCGATCGCCGTCGCCGCTATCGTACTCGTCCGAAGGATCCATGCGGGTATTTAGCCGCCCGGCGTTTAATTCAGTCGCGAACCTTGAGAATGATCTTTCCCTTTGGGCGCGGGCGTTGGCCCTCGAGCATCTCATGCGCTGCAACGGCCTCCGAGAGGCGAAGGACCAAGCCGACGTTCTGACGGAGTTCTCCGTTATCGATCGCAGCCGCGATGTCGACGAGGTCCGCAGTGTTGACGGCGACAAGGAAGAAGAACGCCTCGACGCCGGCAGACTTTGCAAGTTCCTGATCAGGTTGAGAAACGGCCGAAACCAGCTTGCCGCCGCGCTTCAGCACACCAAAGGATCTGGTTTGAGTGTCGCCCCCAACCAGATCGATGACGGCGTCCACATTGTTGACGCTGTCCTCGAAGCGTTCCCGCTTGTAATCGACGACCTTATCGGCGCCTAGCTCCTTCACACGGTCCACATCGTCGCTGGCCGCTGTCGCTATGACATTCAGATTGGCCTTCCGGGCGAACTGCACGGCGTAGGCACCGACGCTGCCTGCTGCGCCGTGGATCAACACGCTATCGCCTGCCTTGAGCTTACCATGCTGGAACAAAGCCTGGCGTGCCGTGACGGCAATCACTGGAACGGATGCAGCCTCGACATGGTCGATTGTCGTCGGTTTCCGCGCAACCATTCCTGCCGCCGCAATGGCATATTCGGCGTAGGCACCAATGAAACGCGGATTGGTGACGCCGTAGACATCGTCGCCCGGTTTTACGCTGGTGACGTTAGGCCCGATGGCTTCGACCACGCCGGAAAGATCCGATCCTAAGGTGAGGGGCAGGGGCTGCGGCAATGCGCTCTTGCCCGATCGGATCCAGCCGTCCCAAGGGCCGACACCGGCCGCGAAGACCTTGATGAGAATCTCGTTTTGACCCGGTAAGGGTTTCTCGAGCACCTCCGCGCGGATGATCTTCGGCGGCCCGAACTCGTGCACGGTATATGCGGTCATCACCGCATCAGAAGATCTCTCGATGTTCTTGCTATCCCCGGTGGGGTTCATTTGGATGATCCCTTCTTGTCGCGATCGATGCATCGATCTTAGAGGTTGCTCATGCCGCCGTCGATGAAGAACCGCATTGGTTCGATCAGGGGGCAGTCAGGAAGATTTTAAAGTGCGCCGCTACTGACTGGCAACTGGCCTTGACGGTTTCCAATCTTTCCGAAATGCTAAGATGTCAGACCAATTCTGGGTCTGCCGGAGGAGAATGGGGGAGTATGAAGGCAAATGTCAGCGACAGGCCGTTGATCAGGCCGCTTCCGGCGATAGATCGCGCGCGCCAGGTCACCGACGCGCTCGCCCACTATGTCGAGGACGCGAAATTGCAGGCCGGCGACAAGCTGCCGGCGGAGCGCGAGCTGATGGCCGCCCTTGCTGTCGGGCGCTCGACCATTCGCGAAGCAATCCGCCACTTTCAGGCGCTTGGCGTCATCGAGACCCGCAAAGGAAGCGGCACCTATTTGCTGAAGCCCGTTTCGGCGGCAACCATCCACGTGCCGCTTTCCTTCGAGGGTGCCAATCTGCGCGATGCCTTGCTGCAGACGCTGGAGGTTCGGCGCGGGATCGAATGCGAGGCCGCCATGGTCGCGGCCCGCAAGCGGACGGCGAGAGACCTCATCGTTATCGAGGAAAAACTCGGGGAGATGGAGCGCGTTCATCACGCGAAAGGCGCCTCTGGTCCGGAAGATCTTGCTTTCCACATGGCCGTATATGACGCCACGCATAACCCGCTGTTCGGACAGCTACTGGAACAGATGCGTGAAACCTTCATGCGCTTCTGGAGCCACCCGTTCGACCGGCAGGATTTTGCCCGCCGGTCCTTCCCGTTTCACCGCACGCTTTTCAACGCCATCGCTGCCCAGGACACTGAAGCGGCGCGGCGCGAAACATTAAAGATCCTCGACGTTGTCGAGGAAGACATCAAGGAAATGTCCAGATGACTGACGGCCTCGAACCGTTCGAACTCGCTTCGCTGATCACCGCGCATGACGAAGGCAACTTCGCCGAAGCGGTGGTTCCGCCAATTTTTCAGACATCGCTTTTCACCTTCTCCGATTACGACGACATGATCGCCTCCTATCGCGGCGAAAAGGTACGGCCGATCTATACGCGCGGGCTCAATCCGACGGTGCGCATGTTCGAGGAGATGCTGGCAAAGCTCGAAGGTGCGGAAGACGCGCTCGGCTTTGCAAGCGGCATGGCCGCGATCTCGTCCGCCGTCTTGAGCTTCGTCGAGCCGGGCGACCGGATCGTCGCGGTCAAGCACGTCTATCCCGATGCCTTCCGCCTGTTCGGCACGATCCTGAAGCGGATGAAGGTCGAGGTGACCTATGTCGACGGCCGTGACGAGGAGGCGGTGGCCAGAGCGCTGCCGGGTGCCAAGGTCTTCTATATGGAGAGCCCGACGAGCTGGGTGATGGAAGCCCATGATGTCGGCGCGCTTGCGGCGCTTGCGAAGCGGCATGGTGTCGTTACCATGATCGACAACAGTTGGGCGAGCCCCTTCTTCCAGCGCCCCGTCACGCTGGGCGTCGATCTCGTCATTCATTCGGCATCGAAATATCTCGGCGGTCACAGCGACGTCGTCGCCGGAGTGGTTGCGGGCTCGAAAGAGATGATCGCCCGGGTCAAGGCGGAGGCCTATCCTTATCTCGGCGGCAAGCTTTCGCCTTTCGATGCATGGCTTCTGATCCGCGGGCTGCGTACCCTTCCGATCCGCATGAAGGCGCATGAGGCAGCGGCGATGACGATTGCTCAGCGCCTGCAGGCGCTGGATGTGGTGGAGCAGGTCTGCCATCCGGGCCTAACCAACCGTCTGCCCGCAGGTCTCAACGGCACGTCGGGCCTTTTCTCCTTCATATTCCGCGAAGGCGTTGACGTACGCACCTTCGCCGATCACCTCAAGCTCTTCAAACTGGGCGTGAGCTGGGGTGGACATGAAAGCCTGATCGTACCGGGCGAGGTTGTGCTTCAGCAGAAAGCGCAGCCGAATTCCGCGCATGCCTTCGGCATCAATCCGCGGTCCGTACGCCTCCATGTGGGCCTCGAAGGAACCGAGGCGCTGTGGAGGGACATCGAAGAGGCGATTGCCGCCGCTTCATAATCTTCAACCGAGAGGAACACCAAAAAGGGGAACCGAGCATGAAAAGACTGATAACCGCAACCCTCTTCGCCACGATGATGGCGGGCACCGCCTTTGCCGATACGACACTCAAGCTCGTCGAGGTGATCACCAGCCCGGAGCGAACCGAGACGCTGAAGTCGATCGTCGGCAAGTTCGAGGCGGCAAATCCCGGTACGAAGGTCGAGATCATTTCACTGCCGTGGAACGAAGCTTTTCAGAAATTCGCGACGATGGTTTCGGCCGGCGACGTGCCGGACGTGATGGAAATGCCCGACACCTGGTTGTCGCTCTACGGCAACAACGGCATGCTCGAGAGTCTCGAGCCTTATCTGGAAAAGTGGGAGCACACGAAGGAACTGACGCCGCGGGCGCTTGAACTCGGCCGTGACGTGAAGAACACCGCCTACATGCTGCCGTACGGCTTCTATCTGCGCGCCATGTTCTACAACAAGAAGCTTCTGCAGGAGGCTGGCGTTGCCGAACCGCCGAAGACGCTGGAAGAATTCACCAAGGCTTCCGAGGCTGTCTCCAAGATCCCTGGCAAATACGGCTACTGCCTGCGCGGCGGCCCGGGCGGTCTGAACGGCTGGATGATTTTCGCCGCGTCGATGGCTGGCGACAACAAGTACTTCAAGGATGACGGCACCTCGACCATGAACAGCGAAGGCTGGGCGAAGGGCATCGAGTGGATGGTCGACCTCTACAAGAAGGGTTATGCGCCGAAGGACAGCGTCAACTGGGGCTTCAACGAAGTGGTTGCCGGCTTCTATTCCGGCACCTGCGCCTTCCTTGATCAGGATCCGGATGCGCTGATCGCCATTGCCGACCGCATGAAGAAGGAAGACTTCGGCGTAGCACCGCTGCCGAAGGGACCGGACGGCAAGTCCTTCCCGACCATCGGTTACGGCGGCTGGTCGATGTTCACGACGAGCCAGAACAAGGACCTTTCCTGGAAGCTGATCGCCACGCTCGAAGGCCCGGAAGGCAACCTCGAGTGGAACAAGAAAATTGGCGCTCTGCCCGCCTATACGGCTGCGGAGAAGGATCCCTTCTATGCAGGGGATCAGTTTAAGGGCTGGTTCCAGGAACTCGCCGACAAGAACACAGTTCCGACGGTGATGCCGACCTACCTCGAAGAATTCGCCTTCTTCAAGGATTCGCTGGCGATCAAGACCTCGCAGCAGGCGCTGCTCGGCGACATCTCGCCGAAGGATCTTGCCGACCAGTGGGCCGATTACCTGACGAAGGCGCAGCAGAAGTTCCTGGCCAAGAAGTAGGCGGAAACGGGGGCTTCAGAGACTGCAGCCCCCTCATCCCCGGTGCAACTTGTTGCACCTGACCTGCCTACACCTTCTCCCCGCTGGGGAGAAGGGACTCGCGGTGACTACGGCAATTTCCCTCTTCTCCCCAGCGGGGAGAAGGTGGCCCGAAGGGTCGGATGAGGGGGTTGCACTGCGCCGAGCAATCTAGAACTAAACACGAAAGCCGCTCACCGATGACTATGACCGCCGAAACGCTGGATGGGCGTCACGACCGCAGGCCGTGGCTGAAGCGCCTTGCCGATGCCTCGGAACCCTATCTCTACAGCGCCCCCTCGCTGATCCTGATCATCGCGGTGATGCTTGTGCCGTTGGTGGTGGGGATTTCCTATGCGTTTCGCGATATCCAGCTCCTGAACCCGTTTTCCGGCGGGTTCATCGGGCTTGAGCATTTCCGCGTGCTTTCGAAGGACGCGGCCTTTTACGGCGCTCTCAGGAATACGCTCTGGTGGACCGGGGCCTCGGTCATCCTGCAGTTCGTCTTCGGACTCATCCTGGCGCTGCTGCTTGACAAGCCGTTCTGGGGCAGGGGCATCGTGCAGGCGCTGGTTTTCCTGCCCTGGGCGGTCCCCTCCTTCCTTGCCGGCCTCAACTGGGCGTGGCTCTTTAATCCGGTGATCGGGCCGATCCCGCACTGGCTCTTCGGCCTTGGCCTGATGAGCGAGCCGGGCAATATCCTCTCCGATCCGCAGTATGCAATGTGGGGCCCGATCATCGCCAATGTCTGGTGGGGCATCCCGTTCTTCGCGATCACGCTGCTCGCCGCCCTTCAGGCGATCCCGCGCGATCTCTACGAGGCCGCCTCGATCGATGGAGCCGGCTGGTTCCAGCGCTTCAGCTCGATCACGCTCCCGTTTCTGGCGCCAACGATTGCCATCACCGTGTTGCTGCGCACCGTCTGGGTTTCAAATTTCGCCGACCTGATCGTCGTCATGACAGGCGGCGGACCGGCGGACAGGACGCAGATCGTCGCCAGCTACATCTTCACCCAGGCGTTCAGAGCGCTCGATTTCGGTTACGCCTCGGCTATCGCTCTGGTGCTGCTCGCGCTGCTGCTCGCCTATTCAATGCTGATCATCCTGCTGCGGCAGACCCTGCTGAAGGATTGAGGCCATGAGACGATCCATCATTCCGACCATTGCGCATCGGCTGGCGCTCCTCTGCTACATCGCCTTCGCGCTCTTTCCACTCTTCTGGCTGCTGAAAGTCTCGGTGACGCCGAACGATCTGCTCTACACCGAAGGTGTGCGGATGTGGCCCTCGCGTACGACATGGGACCATTATGCTTTCGTGCTTCAGCACAGCGCATTCCCGACCTTCTTCAAGAACAGCCTGATCGTGTCGGCCTCGACCGCGATCGCGGTGACGTTCTGCGCCTCGCTTTCCGGTTACGCGCTGTCGCGCTTCAATTTCCGGGCGAAATACTGGATCGTGGCACTGATGCTGCTGACGCAGATGTTTCCGCTGGTCATGCTCGTTGCCCCGATCTTCAAGATCCTCTCGCCCCTGCACCTGACGAACAGCCTGACCGGCCTCGTCGTCGTTTATACGGCCTTCAACGTGCCCTTCGCGACCTTTCTGATGCAGTCCTTCTTCGACGGCATTCCGAAGGATCTGGAAGAGGCGGCGATGATCGACGGAGCGACACAATTCACTGCCTTCCGGCAGATCATCCTGCCGCTGACGCTGCCCGGGATTGCGGCGACACTCGGTTTCGTTTTCACGGCGGCATGGAGCGAACTGCTCTTCGCGCTCATGCTGATCAACGGAAATGACGCAGCAACCTTCCCGGTGGGGCTGCTCACCTTCGTTTCGAAATTCTCCGTGGATTTCGGGCAGATGATGGCAGCTGGCTGCTTGGCGCTCATTCCCGCCGGCCTCTTCTTCCTGCTCATCCAACGGTATCTCGTCCAGGGCCTGACGGCCGGCGCGGTCAAAGGGTAATCACATGGCATCGATCGATATCAGGAACATCAAGAAAGCTTACGGCCATGTGCAGGTGCTGCATGATGTCGACCTGCGCATCAAGGACGGCGAGTTCGTGGTTCTCGTCGGCCCATCGGGCTGCGGGAAATCGACGTTGCTGCGCATGATTGCGGGACTGGAGGACGTCACCGGTGGTGAAATCCGCATTGCCGGCAACCGGGTCAACGAGTTGCACCCGAAGGATCGCGACATCGCCATGGTGTTCCAGTCCTACGCGCTCTATCCGCATATGAATGTCGCCGGCAACATGAGCTACAGCCTGAAGCTTCGGAAGACGGCGAAGGAAAAGATCGCAAGCGCCGTCGCGAATGCGGCCTCGAAGCTCGGTCTCGATCCATTGCTCGAACGCCGGCCGAAAGCGCTATCGGGCGGCCAGCGCCAGCGTGTCGCGATGGGCCGAGCGATTGTGCGCCAGCCGAAGGCGTTCCTTTTCGACGAACCGCTCTCGAACCTCGATGCCCGCCTGCGCGAACAGATGCGCGCGGAAATCAAAAAACTGCACGGCGACCTGAAAGCGACTTCGATTTACGTCACCCACGACCAGATCGAAGCGATGACGCTGGCAGACCGGATTGTCGCGATGCATGGCGGCGTGGTCCAGCAGGTCGGCAGCCCTCTGGAGCTTTATGATCGCCCCGCCAATCTGTTCGTCGCCGGCTTTATCGGTTCCCCGGGCATGAACTTCCTCGACGCGACCTATGAGAACGGCGGCGTGAAGCTGAAGGACGGCACGGTGGTCCCGCTTACCGCGCCCTTGTCTGTCGCCAATGGATCAAAGGTGACGCTCGGCATCCGGCCGGAACATGTGGTCATGTCTTCGAATGGCACTGGCATGAGCGCCGATGTCGAACTCGTCGAACCAACAGGCTTCGGCATCATCCTGCATCTTTCGTTGCATGGTCTGCCGTTCAAGGTCTTCACGCTGAACCGCGAGGCACTGACCGCCGGGCCGCAAGTCAGTGTTTCCTTCCCGGCCCAGAACCTGCATGTGTTCGATGGCGAAGGGAACAGGGCCGGGTGATTTCATCAGGAAGCGTCGGTGATCCGCAGTTCGCCCGTGCTAAACTTGCTTGCTGAGCCGAGGTGATTTCATGACCGCGACCGACCGCCAGGCGCATTGGGAAAATGTTTACACCACCAAGGCAGCGACCGAGGTGAGTTGGTATGAGGCCACCCCCGAGCTGTCGCTCGCCCTGATGCGCGAGGCCGGGCTGACGCCGGAAATGTCGGTCATCGACATCGGCGGCGGCGCGTCGCGGCTGGTTGATGCTCTGGAGGCCGTCGGGCAGGCTCACGTGAGCGTCCTCGACCTCTCCGCCGCAGCCCTCGAAACGGCAAAGTCGCGGCTGGCGGACGCCGAACGGGTGCAGTGGATCGTCTCGGATGTGACCGCCTGGACGCCCGACCGCCAGTATGATTTCTGGCATGACCGCGCCGCCTTTCACTTCCTGACGTCGCAGCCGGATCAGCGCGCCTATGTTCGTGTGCTGTCTCAGGCCCTCAAAGAAGGCGGCAAGGCCGTGATTGGCACCTTTGCGCTCGACGGCCCGGAGAAGTGCAGCGGCTTGCCGGTTGCCCGTCACGATGCCGAAAGCCTTCAGGCGGTCCTCGGCAGACAGTTCAAGCTCATCAGGACGCAGCAGCACGAACACATAACCCCATGGGGGGCGGTGCAGAAGTTTCAGTTCAGCACGTTCGAGAAGGTTGCTAACGCGGACTTGCTTGCGTAGGGCCAGGGTCAAGACCGCCGCTTACCGGATCAGCGGTCCGTCCGCCTTTTTCCAGGCGTCGATGCCGCCTTCGATGTGACAGGCGCCCGTCAAGCCGGCGTCCTGGGCGGCCTGCACGGCCATCGCCGAGCGCTCGCCGAAGGCGCAGTAAAAGACGATCCGCTTGCCGGTCGCGGCTGCCAGTTCGTGCAGCATGCCGCCGAGGCTGATGTTTTCCTGTAAATCCGGATAGGGGGCGTGAATCGAGCCGGGGATAGTTCCGTGTTTTTCCCGTTCTGCCCTCTCGCGGAGGTCGATGATTGCAATGTCGGAGCGGCCGTGTAGTGCCAGCGCCTCGGTTGCGGAAACCGCCCAGCCTCTTCGCGCGATCTCGTCCTGATGAAGGCCGATATGAACGTTGGCCGGCACAGCCACATCCATCATCTTCGGGTTGGGAAGGTGCAGGTTGTTCATGAGGTTGACATACTCGTCCACGGAGCTGACCCGCAGGCGCGGATTGAAGAGCTTCTCCTCGCCGATGGTGGAAACGGTGTCGCCCTTGTAGTCGTGCGCCGGATAGACGAGCGTTTCGTCCGGCAATTTGAGGAGCTTGTTGAAGATGGAGTCATATTGCTGGCGCGGGTTGCCATTCTGGAAATCCGTGCGGCCCGTTCCGCGAATGAGCAGCGTGTCGCCTGTGAACACGCGGCCATTCATGAGAAAAGAATAGGAATCGTCCGTATGGCCTGGCGTATAGAGCACATCGAGGCTCAGTCCCTCGATCGCGACTCTGTCGCCCTCGGCCACGCGCATGGAAACGACATCGGCAGCCGTCTGCTCGCCCATCACGGTGATGCAGTGGGTGCGGTCACGCAGCGCACCCAACCCGGTAATATGGTCGGCGTGCAAATGGGTGTCCACGGCTTTGACCAGTTTGAGATCAAGCTCCTCGACGAGCTTGAGGTAACGGTCGACCTTCTCGAGTACGGGATCGATGATGAGCGCCTCACCGCCCTGCCGGCTGGCGATGAGGTAGGTGTAGGTGCCGGACACGCTGTCGAAGAGCTGGCGGAAGATCATCGGCACCTCCCTTTCACAAATTGTTTCGCGGGTTCCCGGATGTCCTTATCAGCTTTCCGGCTGCGGAACGATCCGGATATAGGGCTTCGGCGCGTTCCATCCGTTAGGATATATCGTTCTGGCTTCGTCGTCGCTCACCGAACCGGCGATGATCACGTCCTCGCCCTGCTTCCAGTTCACCGGAGTCGCGACCCGGTGCTTGGCGGTCAGCTGCAGCGAGTCGATCACACGCAGGACTTCATCGAAATTACGGCCGGTCGTCATCGGATAGACGAGGATCAACTTGATCTTCTTGTCCGGGCCAACGACTAAGACGTTGCGCACGGTCTGATTGTCGGCCGGGGTGCGCTGGGTTGGATCGCCAGAGACCGCTGCAGGCAGCATGCCATAGAGCTTCGACACATTATAATCTGTGTCGGCGATCATCGGGAAGTTCGGGGCGATGCCCTGTGTCTCCTTGATGTCGTCAGCCCAGCCGGAATGACGGTCGAGAGGATCAACCGACAGGCCGATGATCTTTACCCCACGCCTGTCGAATTCGGGCTTGATCTTCGCCATGTAGCCCAGCTCTGTGGTGCACACCGGCGTGAAATCCTTGGGGTGCGAAAACAGGACTGCCCAGGAATTGCCGATCCAGTCGTGAAACCGGATCCTGCCTTCCGTCGTTGCTGCCTCAAAATCGGGTGCGGTATCGTTGATTGCGAGAGACATAGCCCCCTCCCACCTGGCATCTGGTTGCCAAAACGTTGCCTTGTACGTTTATTCTACATTTTACTAATTTAGGCAACGCGAAATCAATGGCGCAAGCTCCGCTCCCGAACGCTTCCTCAATGATGCTTGCACTTCCAGCCAGTTACCCTTCAGGCGTGCGTCACGCGCTCCTGAACAGCTTCCAGCGGGTCGGACGGAACGCGATCCGGTTGCGGTCGAGACTGTCGACCTGCGCGGGCGGCAGTTCCAGCTCGATCGAAGGATGTCCCTTGCCGATGTCGACCTCGATATGCCGGGTTCCGGCCACGCGGCGGCTGGAGACCAGCAGGCCGGCAATGCAGCCGCCGCAGCCGTCGCGCAGTTCGATATCGTGCGGGCGGAAATAGAGTTGCGCATCGCCCTCCGGCTCGTTTCCAGTCTTCAGGCCAAGCGGGCGATCTTCAAACCAGATATCGCCCCCGGCGACGCGCACTTTCAGACAGTTCGACTGACCGACGAAACCGAAGACGAAGGGCGAATTCGGATTGTCGTAGACCTGGTCCGGCGTGCCGACCTGTTCGATCGCGCCCTGGCTCATGACGACGACACGGTCGGCAAGCTCCATCGCCTCGTCCTGGTCGTGCGTGACGAAGACCGTTGTATGGCCGGTGCGGTCATGGATTTCGCGAAGCCACTTACGGAGATCCTTGCGGACTTGGGCATCCAGCGCCCCGAAGGGTTCGTCGAGAAGCAGCACGTTGGGCTCGACCGCCAGGGCGCGAGCGAGCGCGACGCGCTGGCGCTGGCCGCCTGAGAGCTGGGCCGGGTAGCGTTTCTCGAGGCCGGAAAGCTGCACGAGGTCGAGCAGTTCCAGCGCGCGGCTGCGGATCTCGGCCTTCGATGGGCGGCGTGCGGCATCGCGCACCTTAAGTCCGAAACCAATGTTGTCGAGAACCGTCATGTAGCGGAAGAGGGCGTAGTGCTGGAACACGAAGCCGATATTGCGCTGCTGCACGGTCTTCTTCGAAGCATCTTCGTCGCCGAAGTAGATCAGACCTTCGGTCGGGCTTTCGAGGCCGGCGATCAGGCGCAGCAATGTCGTCTTGCCGGAACCGGATGGCCCGAGCAGTGCGATCAGTTCGCCGGAGCGGATATTCAATGAAACATCATGCAACGCCGGAAAGCGGTCGAATTCCTTGCGCAAGTTTTGGACGCGAACTTCCATTCTATTTCCTTCAGTGCCGCCGGCTGGCGGAGATTTCCGCGCTGTATCGCAGTTCGAGCAGCGTCTTCAAAACAAGGGTCACAAGGGCAAGCAAGGTAAGCAAAGCCGCAACGGCAAAGGCGCCGGTGAAATTATACTCGTTGTAGAGAATTTCCACTTGCAGCGGCATGGTATTCGTCTGGCCGCGGATATGCCCGGATACAACGGAAACGGCACCGAATTCGCCCATGGCGCGGGCGTTGCAGAGCAGAACGCCGTAGAGCAGCCCCCATTTGATATTCGGCAGCGTGACATGCCAGAAGGTCTGCCAGCCGCTGGCACCCAGCGAAAGGGCCGCCTCCTCATCCGCCGTACCCTGTTCCTGCATCAGCGGGATCAGCTCTCGTGCGACGAACGGGAATGTGACGAACATGGTGGCAAGGACCAGCCCCGGCACAGCGAAAAGGATCTTGATTCCGTTGGCATCGAGCCACTTTCCGAGATAGGCGTTGGCGCCGAAAAGCAGCACGAAGACGAGGCCCGAAATAACCGGTGAAACGGAAAAGGGCAGGTCAATCAACGTCGTCAAGAAGGCTTTGCCCTTGAACTCGAACTTGGCAATCGCCCAGGCTGCAGTCACCCCGAAGATGAGGTTCAACGGCACGCTGATCCCGGCGACGATGAGTGTCAGCCAGATGGCGGAGAGTGTTTCGGCATCTTGCAGCGCCTCGAAGAACGCACTCCCGCCCTTACGGAAGGCCTCGACGAAGACAGCAGCCAGCGGCAGCAACAGCATGAGCAGCAGGAAGACCAGGGACAGGGCGATGAGCATCCAGCGGGCGAGCCTGGTTTCGGTGATAACCGAGCGCACCTTGGCCGAGCGAGCGATTGTGTCAAATGCCATGACCATACCTCCGCCGGCTCCAGCTCTGGATGAGATTGATGACAAGCAGCATGCTGAACGAGATGATCAGCATCACCGCTGCGATGCCGGTCGCTGCTGCATAATTGTATTCCTCCAGCTTAATGACGATCAGCAGCGGCGCGATTTCCGATTTGAACGGCAGGTTGCCGGCGATGAAAATAACCGAGCCGTATTCGCCGACGCCGCGGGCGAAAGCCAGCGAGAAACCCGTCAGCGCGGCAGGCGCGAGACCGGGAAGCAGGACGCGAAAGATCGTCTGGAAGCGGTTGGCTCCGAGGGTCGCGGCGGCTTCTTCCACCTCCTTGTCGATCTCTTCCATCACCGGCTGCACGGTGCGCACGACAAAGGGCAACCCGACAAAGACAAGAGCGACGACGATACCAGCCGGTGTAAAGGCAATCTTGACGCCGAGCGGCGTCAGAAACTGGCCGACCCAGCCGTTCGGGGCATAGAGCGTCGTCAAAGCAATGCCGGCGACGGCGGTCGGAAGGGCGAAAGGCAGGTCGACCATTGCATCGATCAGGCGCTTGCCGGGAAAGCGATAGCGCACGAGTACCCAGGCAAGGATGACGCCGAAAACTGCATTGATGCAGGCCGCGACAAAGGCGGCGCCGAAGCTGATGCGAAGTGCGTTCAGCGTGCGCGGGTCAAAAGCGATCGACAGGAACTTTTCCCAGCCCAGTTCGCTCGAACGCCAGGCGAGGCCCGAGAGCGGGATGAGGATCAGAAGGGTGAGCCAGGTCAAGCTAAGGCCGAGCGTTATTCCAAAGCCTGGAATGACGCTCGGCTTTCTGAACCGCCACCACGTGGGGCTATGTGCTCTCATGCGATATTATTGGGCCGGCTTGTAGATTTGGTCAAACACGCCGCCATCCGCGAAGAATTTCGGCTGCGCTTCTTTCCAGCCGCCGAAGTCATCGATGGTTGCAAGCTTCAGGTCCTTAAAGCGGGCAATGTCCGCCTTGTCGGCTGCTTCGGGCTTGGTCGGGCGATAGAAATGCTTGGCAGCGATTTTCTGCCCTTCGTCCGAGTAGAGATAGTTGAGATAGGCTTCGGCAACCTTGCGCGTGCCCTTCTTGTCGGCGTTGGCGTCGACGACTGCGACCGGCGGATCGGCACGGATGGAAAAGGAGGGCGTGACGATTTCGAACTGGTCCGGACCGAGTTCCTCCAGCGAGAGATAGGCTTCGTTTTCCCAGGCGAGTAGAACATCGCCCAGACCGCGCTGCACGAAGGTCGTCGTGGCGCCGCGAGCGCCGGTGTCGAGAACCGGAACATGCTGCAGGAGTTTCGATACGTAGTCCTGGGCCTTGGCGTCATCACCGCCGTTTGCCTGCTTGGCCCACGCCCAGGCAGCGAGGAAGTTCCAGCGTGCGCCACCCGAGGTCTTCGGGTTCGGCGTGATCACCTGAACGTCATCCTTGATCAGGTCGCCCCAATCTTTGATGCCCTTGGGGTTGCCCTTGCGAACGAGGAAAACGATAGTGGAGGTGTACGGCGTCGAGTTATTTGGGAACTTGGTCTTCCAGTCGGCGGGGATCTTTCCCGTAGCCTTGGCGATGGCGTCGATGTCGCCCTCGAGCGCCAGCGTCACCACATCGGCCTCAAGGCCATCGATGACCGATCGGGCCTGTGCGCCGGAGCCGCCATGCGAAGTCTGGATCGTAAGGGTTTCGCCGGTGTCCTTCTGCCACTTGGCGGCAAACGCGGCGTTGAAATCCTTGTAGAGTTCACGCGTAGGGTCATAGGACACGTTGAGAAGCGTCTGATCGGCCAGAGCCGGGGCGGCGGCGCCGATTGCGACGCTTCCTGCAAAGACCGCGGCCGCGAGGAGCCGGGTAATCCGAATTGACTGCATGGGAACCTCCTTCGTTTCTGCGGAAACTCTATCAACTTAGTCGTATAATGAAACGAAAGTTCTTCCGGTTCCAGAAGGGCCGCTAGAATGCCATGCCATTTGAAGGGCAAATCTGAAATGGACTTCCCGTACCCACGGTTGCCAAGCTAACCACCGGGAAGTCGCGGCGGTCTCAGTTCGAATCCGTCAAGGGGTCGGTTTCGTCGTTGAACGTTGAATGATTTTTGGCAGGCAATAGACGACCCCGTCCTCACCGATCCGGTGAGGACTAGTCGAACAGAAAGCGTCCTGCGGCCTGTGTTGATGCAGGTTAATATAGTGGACCATCCGGCCCACCATTTCGCTGAGCGGCTGTTCGAACGTGGTCAGCTGATAGGGCAGCCAGGAAGAAGCCGCGAGATTGTCGAAGCCGAGGAGCGACAGGTCGGCAGGAATGCCTGTCTGGCCGCGCACGCCATCCATGAAGCCGAGGGCCAAAGCATCATCGGTCGCAAAGACGGCATCCGGCCTTTCATGATGGCGAAGCCCATGAAATGCCGCGGCGCATTCCTTGCCGGCTTCCATCGTCATCGCTTCATTGTGCCAGATGACCGCGGATTCGCCACGTGAACGGATGGCCTCGACGAAGCCCTGCGTACGGAGCGCGCTTGCCCAGTTACTCTGCGGCCCGCTTAGAACAAGGAATTTTCGCCGGCCTTCTTCAATCAGGAGCGAAGCTGCCATGGCGCCGCCGTGCTGATTGTCGGTCGCCACGGAAAAGGCATCGGGATGGTTGGCGGGGCGGTTGAGGGTTGCCAGAAACTGGCCACCGGAGATAATCGCCTCGGCCCGGCGCGCCCGAATATCACCCGCCATGACAATGACGCCGCGCGTCCGCCATTCCATCGTTTCGCCAAGCAGACGGTCGACGTCATCATCGTTCTCGGCGTAGAAGAGCAGCGGCTTTAGATGCCATGCCTGGATGGATTTCAGCAGATGGGAGAGGACCTGGGCTCTCCAGTCGAAATTCAATCGCGCCGTGACGACGGCGACAAGCGGCGCGTCTCCGGTGACCACGCTGCGGGCCAGCGCATTCGGATGCCAGCCAATGTCTTCGGCTACTTTCAGAATCCTGGCACGCGTTTCGGGCGATATGCGGCCTTTTCCGGAGAATGCCCGGCTGACAAGAGCCTGTGACACGTTCGCCGCCCTGGCGACGTCGTGAGAGGTGACAGAGTTGGATTCTTTGTTTTTATTCTGAACCATTGCTTTGCACCCCGGCAGTTATTCCCGTCACCATTCATTGCTGCCGGCAGTCGTCCGCATAACTCTCATTCCCGACAAAGCCGCCGGGCGAGAATCGTCTCATAACGCGTAGAGTACCATGGTTGTAGAGGGATGTCGTGACAACCGTGTCACGACATCCCGTCAGCAACTTAGATCAGCTCGATTTGCACCATCAGGCACTCGTGATCCGAGGAGGGCGTCCCGTCCGCCTTCAGCGCCGGGATGACGGCCGGAAGAGATGCCTTCAGACCGCGACTGAAGAACCAGTCGATCTTGCCGAGCACGCGTTCGGCCGGATCGTCCGGCCGCTCGGTCGGTGCACCCGGAACATTGCATCGCGTCCAGTCATATCCTCGCTGGGCCATCAGCGCGAACAGCGGCTCGTACGGCTCGACATCCACGCGCCGCCGGGGATCGGCGGCAAGCGCTGCCGCAAGCTCCAATGCGGTCTCCCGCCGGGAGAACGCCGACGTGTTGAAATCGCCGCCGATCAGAACCGGGGCACCCGGGTCATAGCGGTCGATGACATCAAGAAGATGTCCAGCCTGAGCGGCTCGATGCTCCGGGTCGGAATGGCTTTCGAAATGCGCCGCAACCAGAGTCACTTTGGTGCCGTCGAGTTCGATCTGCCCGCCGATCGCCATCCGGCCCCCGACACGCGGTTCCTCCCGCTCCCAGCCGAACCATTTCCCTTCGGCCTCCAGCCTGACCAGGAACGGCCGGCTCAGGGTCAGATCGGTGACGATGCCGTTGCCGTGAAAGCCGAGAAGGTTGGTCTCATGCGCGTGCGTGACCCGTTCTTCCGGGTCGCCGCGATCGAGCTCGATGAATTCGATGCCGTAAGCGTAGCCATGACCAAATCGACCCGCGAGCTCCGCGATCCGATGGCTGTTGCCTGATCGCGCCATGCCCTTGTCGATTTCGGTCAGCAGCATGACGTCCGGAGCGAGCTGCGCCAGGGTATCGCCGATTGCTTGAAGATGGCGCAGCCGCTCCACGTTCCAGCTTGCCACCCTGAGCGAGCCGCGCGCACCCGTGCGCTGCGGCGCATTCCCGCCGATTTCGATCTGGCGCAATGCCGGAATGGAATCGAAAGCGGCGGCAAAGGTTGCGGCATCGGTGGGGCCATCGCGGAGGCGCTCGCGCTCATCGAGAGGAACCACAGCCAGCTCGGACACCTGTTCGCCCGCAGGAAAGGCGATCCATTCGCTCATTTCGCGACACCTGCCGCCTTGAGCTTTGCCAGGAAACCGACATCGTCACCGGAAATGGTATCGACCACGCCGTCTGCGACATAGGACGGAATCGGTGCAAGCAGATCGACGCCGAGCGCCTTGTAGCGGTCGTAGTAGGCCGGCCGCTGCAGGTGGAACCGCACGGCGACGCCGGCCTTGTGCAGGGCGACCCCGTCCTCCGGCCTGAACATCTGATGCTCGATCGAAAGGGAGTCGAGACGCGCTGCTTTCGCGACGCCGACGAAGTCGGCATGGCGGGCATGGGTGATGCCTTCGGTGCGAACGCCGGGCAGGGCATCCTTCATATCCCGCAGGAAAGCGTGGTCGAAGGAGATCATGACGAGATGGTCGGAGCCAGCAGTCTCGGCGAGAACCGCGCCGAGGCGCCGGACGAACCGGTCCGTCTGGCGGGCTTCCTTGACCTCGACTACGAGACCGAAATCATAAGTCTTCGCAAATTCAATCGCTTCGGCAAGCGTCGGGATACGTTCGCCGGAAAAGCGGCCGTCCAACCAGCTGCCGGCGTCCAGCTTCCGGATGTCGGTGAGGCTTTTGGCGGAGACCAGACCGGTACCGTTGGTGGTGCGGTCGAGCGTCTGGTCGTGCATCAGAACAATCTCGCCATCTTCCGTCAGCACGCAGTCGATCTCTGCTGAATCGCCACCGTGCTCGCGGGTGGCGACGAAAGCGGCGATCGTGTTTTCCGGCGCGCCGATCGAGTGGCCGCGATGGCCGCAGACATGAACGTCGGCAGCGTTCTGCGCGAGAAGTTTGAACATTGAATTCTCCTGTATGTGAAGGGATCAGAGTTTGCCCATGCCGGCGGCGAGCGCGCTTTCGTTGCGCAATGCACGTTCGGCAAGCATAAAAATGACGACGGTGGGGGCGAGCAGGATGAAGGTCACCACGGCCGCGTTCGGAAAGATCAGCACCTTGCCGCCGAGGACCGCCCAGAGCTTTACGGTCAATGTCTCGACCTGCGGGGCGCCGACGATGAAGGTCTTCTCGAACTCCTCAAAGCTCGAAATGAAGGATAGAAGGCCGCCGGCGACGAAGCCCGGCCAGGTGAGCGGCACGACGATTCGAAGCGCAACCTTGAGCGGGCTCGCGCCCAGTGTACGGGCAGCATGTATGAGATCCATCGGCAGGTTCTCCAGGGTCGCCGCCAGGATTCGGATCATGAAGGGAAGCGTGCCGATGGTTTGCGCAAGGATGACGCCGGGGATGGTATAGGCGAGGCCGATGCGGAAGAAGACAAAGCCGATGCCGATCCCGACGACCAGGCCGGGAACGATCAGCGGCGCCAGCACGAACATCTCGACCGCGCGCTTCGCCTTGAAGGGGATCTTCGCGAGCGCGAAGGCGGTCGGGAGGGCAAGGATGGCCGAGAGGATCATGACCACGGCCGATATCGAAAGGCTCGTGAGGATGCTCGCAATCAGGCTGCGGTCCTGAGTGATCGCCTGCCAATGCACGAGGGACAGACCGCGCGGCAGGATATCGGGCGCAAACCATCCGCCCTTCGGATCGACCAGCGACCACAGGAGTGCGACGACCAGCGGTGCCAGCAGCGTCAGGGCGAGAGCGGTATAGAGGCCGACAGACAACCACCATCCCTCTGGGACTCGACTGCGCCTGATAGCTGCCCGATCCAGGCGTGACGGAAGTGAAACGGCAATCGTCATCGGGTCTCTCCGCTGATGCCGGTGCGCATACCGGACGTGATGCGATAATAGATGACCAGCACGAGGCATGCGACGATCGAGAGCATGATGCCCATCGCCGATGCACTCGCCCAGTCGTTCTTCTCCAATGCGTTCTGGTACATCCAGATCGACAGGGGCTTGGGATATATCGGCCCGAGCAGGGAAGGCACGGCGAAAGCCCCGGTCGTTCCAACGAAGACAAGCAGCGTGGCAGCTGTGATCCCCGGCAGCGCGAGCGGCAGCTCGACGCGGCAGAAGACGGTGAAGCGATTGCCGCCGAGCGTGCGCACGGCATGTTTCAGATCGTGTGGGATCGCGGCAACCGAGCCGCCGATGATCAGCGTCATGAAGGGGATCGATTTCCAGGCCGTGGCGATGATCACCCCCAGCGCCCAGGGGTCGCGCACCAGCTTCGGCAGCTGCAGGTTAAGGGGCTGCAGCAGCCGCGGGATCTCCCCGCCGCGGTCGAACAGCGTCATGACGATGAAAGCGGCCACGATTGCCGGTACGACGAGCGGTATCTTGTAAAGCGTCTGGAACAGCCGCTTGCCTGGAAAACTCTCCTGCAGGAGGACGGCGAGCGGCACGGAGATGACGAGGCTGACCAGCGTCGGTGCGACAGAAATATAGATCGAGAACAGCAAACCGTCTCGATAGACGCTGTCGGTGAATAGCGACCGGTAGTGCTCCAGTGTGAAGCCGTTGCTGTCCCCGAGGGCGCCGAGACCGACGCTTGCCAGAAACGCGAGGGCAAGTGGCAGCCCAAAGAAAAGAACAAGAAATCCGACACCGGGCAAAAGCAGCAGCAGAAGGGCAGCCATGCGGTTCATTCCTTCACCTCCGTCACGAGAGCACGTGCAGATCGTCGGGGAGGCCGATGGCGACGCGCGTCCCGACCGGAAGGATTTTCGCGCCGCGCCCGCTCGCCCGTGCCCGCATCGTTAACCCGCCGACATCGAGCTTGTGTTCGATATCCGCGCCGAGGAAGGTTACGTCGGTCACGACCGCGGGGCCTATGCCCGCCGCTTGGATGGAGATGTCTTCCGGTCGGATCGAGAGGTCGAGCCGGCCGGTCTGGCCGTTCCATCCGGCCTGCTCCTCGCCCCACGGGAAATGGATGGTGCCGTCCGAGGCCGTAGCGGCGAGAATATTTGTCTGGCCGAGAAATTCGGCGGTGAAACGCCGCCTGGGCGTCTGGTAGAGGTCGCGTGGCCCACCTTCCTCGACAATGCGCCCGCCGTTCATGACGACGACGCGATCGGCAAGGGCGAGCGCCTCGGATTGGTCATGCGTGACATAGATCGTCGTGATGCCAAGGCGACGCTGCAGATTTCGGATATCCTCACGCAGGTGCTCGCGCAATTTGGCGTCGAGGTTGGAAAGGGGCTCGTCGAGGAGCAGGACATCCGGTTCGGTAACCAGTGCCCGAGCTAGGGCGACGCGCTGCTGCTGACCGCCGGAAAGCTGGCGCGGATGACGCTTGGCGAGTTTTGCAAGATCGACCATGTCGAGAACGGTCGCGACGCGCCGGCGCATCTCGTCGCGCGGAACGCGGCGCATCTGGAGTCCGAAGGCGATATTGGCTTCGACTGTCATATGCGGAAAGAGTGCGTAGGACTGGAAAACCAGGCCGATATTGCGATGTTCGGGCGGCAGGCCATCGACGCGCCGGTTCCCTATCGCGATCTCGCCGCTGTCAGGTTCCGCGATGCCGGCAATCATCCGCATCACTGTCGTTTTGCCGCACCCCGAAGGCCCGAGAAGGGCAACGAATTCGCCCTCGGCGACATCGAGGGAGAAATTGTCGACCGCCAGCGTGGCGTTGAATCTCTTATGGAGGTTGGCGAGGACAACATGCGCCATGATCTGCAGCTCCAAGGATGAAGAAGGATGGAAGGGCCGCGGTCGGCGGCCCTTCCCTGAGGTTTCGAAGAGAATCAGCTGCCCTGCAGGATGGTCTCGACAAAACGCTTGGCGGCGGCGTCGGAGATCGTGCCGACGATGCGCGGGCGCGCATAGTTCAGATACTGTTCCTGCGGCACGAGGCGGTTGGTCACGTCCGACGTCAGGGCCTTGTCGATATCGAGCTTCGTACGGGCCGAGCGTGATCCGTTGACGGTGAGCTTGTAGAGCTGGATCTCGTCCGACATCAGGAAGTCGAGGAAGAGAAGGCCGCCGGCGACGTGGGTTGCGCCAGACGGCATCATGGCGCCATCGCCGTCGCCGACTTCGCCATCGGTGAGGAGGCGGGCCTTGACGGTCGGCGG